>DATFHE010000188.1:0-3479 GCA_035248745.1 Anaerolineales bacterium
ATCAAGGATGTGTATCAGTGGCGGGTACCGGAACGGATTGCGCGCGAGATTTCTGAAAAAGAAGTACAGGCAACAACAGACTAATCCTTCTGGAGGAAACTATGTTTGGCCCGAAGACGCTGGCATTGCAAAAACGTGCTCAGGAAATCATACCGCTTGGAGTCAATTCCAATTTTCGCTACTGGGGGGATAAGATCACGCCCTATGTCGAAAAGGCAAAGGGTGCCTATCTGTGGGATGTCGATGGCAAGAAATATATTGATTATCGCATGGCATTCGGTCCGATCATCCTCGGGCATTCTTACGATGACGTCGATCAAAAAGTCATTGAGGAGATCCAGAAGGGGATCCTCTTTGCGATGACGGGCGAGCTTGAAGTCGCGGTTGTGGAGCTGATCGTCGAGATGGCTCCCGCCGTGGAAATGGTGCGCCTTGCCTGCTCAGGGACGGAAGCCACGATGCATGCCATTCGCGTGGCGCGCGCCTATACGGGACGCGACCTGATTCTCAAATTTGAAGGCAACTATCATGGCTTTCACGATCACACATTGTGGTCTACTTATGCGCCAGTCGAAGCCTACGGCAACCGGCGCAGTCCGATTCCCGTGCCAGGGTCATCCGGGATTCCAAAGTCGATGCGGGAATTTATCATCACTCTGCCGTTTAACGACTTTGAAGGATTCGAACGGGTCATGCGCTCCTATGGCGAACAGATCGCCGCCGTGATTTCAGAACCGTGCCAGGGGAATTGCGCCGCGATCAACCCACAGGCTGGATTCCTCGAACTGATCCGGCAGAAGACCGAAGAATTCGGATGTGTGTTTATTCTGGACGAGGTCAAGACGGGATTCCGCATCGCGAATGGCGGCGCGCAGGAATATTACAACATCAAACCGGACCTCGCCACGTATGCGAAAGCCCTCGGCAATGGGTATCCAATCGCGGCGTTTGGCGGCAAGAAAGAGATCATGTCCATTATCGGGCATGGGGTGGCGCAAGGCGGGACGTACACAAATAACAAACCAGGCGTGGCTGGGGCATATGCAACACTGCGTTTGTTGAAATCAAAGCCGATACTCAAAAGTATTGAACAACGCGGGCAGCGTCTCATGGATGGTTTGCGGGACATCTTTGAAGATAATGGCATTCCTGTTGTGATGACCGGCTATCCGGCGATGTTCTCCTTCTCCCTCGGCGTAGACGCAGTCACCTGCCAGCGTGACTGGGCGCTCAGCGATCATGTCATCTATCTTAGCCTTGTAGAGAAAGCCATCGAACGGGGTGTGATGCCTGACCACGATCCTCGAGAGCCCTGGTTCCTGAGTTATTCTCACAGCGACGCCGATATTGATCAGACGTTGAATGTATATGCGGAAATTGTGAAGGAAGTGAAGATGTAGGCAGGTACATATGTAAACAAGTAGACCTGTGTACCTGTTTCCTTGTTTACCATTTTATGGAGAGAATATGGCAGACCTCACAGCAAAAGAAATTGTCGATCTCAACAAGGAATATACATTTTTTTCGTGGTCCAACCAGGGACAGGTGAATCCGATTCCTATGGTTCGTGCGGAAGGTGTCTATTTCTGGGATGCAGAGGGGAAGCGTTATCTCGATTTTGCTTCGCAGTTGGTCAACACAAATGTCGGGCATCAGCATCCGAAAGTCGTGAAAGCAATCCAGGACCAGGCGGCGAAGCTGACCTTTGCGAGTCCCGGCATGGCGACAGAGCCGCGCGGATTACTTGGGAAAAAGCTGGCCGAGATTACGCCCGGCGATTTAAAGAAAACCTTCTTCACCCTGGGTGGCGCGGAAGCGAATGAGAACGCGATCAAGATCGCACGGTTTTACACGGGACGGCACAAAATCCTGGCGCGTTATCGTTCCTATCATGGCGCAACGCACGGCGCGATGGCACTGACCGGAGACTATCGCCGACTGCCCGTCGAACCAGCGATCCCGGGCGTTGTCCATTTCCTTGATCCGTATTGTTATCGCTGCCCATTCGGGCAGAATGGGGATCGAAACAATTGCTGCAAGCAGTGTATTAAACATGTGGAAGAGATCATTGAGTACGAAGGACCGGATCAGATTGCGGCGATCTTCATGGAAGGTGTGACTGGGACAAATGGACTTATCATCCCCCCGGATGATTACTGGCCGCGAATCCGTGAGATCTGCGACAAGTATGGCATCCTGCTGGTCTCTGACGAAGTGATGAGTGGATGGGGACGCACCGGCGAATGGTTTGCCGTGAATCACTGGAACGTGGTGCCGGATATCATCACGACGGCAAAGGGAATTACATCTGGCTATGTGCCTCTGGGCGCAGTCATCGTCCGCGAAAAAATCGCGAAGTTCTTCGACGATAAAATGTTATATGCTGGCTTGACGTATAGCGGTCACGCGCTGGCGTGCGCCGCAGCTCTGGCAACGATCGAAGCGTATGAGGAGGACGAAATCTTCGAGAACGCAAAGAACGCAGGGAAGCATCTTGGCGCGCGGCTCGAGGAGTTGAAGACAAAACATCTATCGATTGGGGATGTGCGCTATATCGGCTTGTTCTCCGGAATCGAGTTTGTTAAGGATCGTCAGACCAAGGAGCCAATGGATATCACGCCACTCAAGACCTTCCTGATCGCAAATGGCTTATATGTGTTCAATTTCAAGAATATCCTGTTTGTCGTGCCACCGTTGCTCATCACGGAAGAGCAATTGGATGAAGGGTTGAACTTGATCGATGAGGGGATAGCGGAATTGATGGACAAACTTACTGCGTAAGCAGGATTCAGAATTCATTACAGGTCAAACGAAAGGAAACTGCCATGCTCACCGAGCCACGCACCTATCGCTACTCTACTGCCCGCCTGGTGTTGTTGATTGCCCTCCTCCTGTTGCTTGCGATTGCACCCTTTGTGATTCTGGAAAGCTCTAATTTTCTTTATATACTGTTGAGCTTTGCTTTTATCGGGCTGATCATGCTGATCTCGATCTTTTCATTGACGCGCTCGACAACAGTTTCCAATGATGGGATTTCCACGCGCAGTTTATTGGGGGAAAGAACCTTGAACTGGAGAGAGATTGACTCCGCTTCCGGGAGCGGAAATGCAATCAAACTACATAACCGGGATGGCGACGTGACCGTTGCTCCCAGCCCGCATCTGCCTGGCTACCCGGAAGTCATTGAAATGATCGGCGCAAAACGGCCAGATTTGTTCCAGCCCTCTCAATACGGTGTGATGTCTCGTAACTGGCTGAAGAGCCTAGTCTATTTCGTTGCAGGAGTTCTCCTCCTGGGGGTTGGAATTTATCTTTACTTCGAGTCGAATGAACCTGCGATGCCGATTCTATTTTTGGCGGTGGTGTCTCTAGGTTTTATCGCTTCCATTTTTATGTCCATTTTGTCTCTGCGACTAGATGGTTCGTCGTTGACGATTCGGTATTTGCTCAGTAAATCTGTGTTGAGACCTGAGGATGTC
>DATFHE010000189.1:0-3677 GCA_035248745.1 Anaerolineales bacterium
AGTCACTTCCTTTTTGGCGATGTGTTAAGTGTTTCCGCGGGGAGCCTGTGGTTGATCTTAATCTTTGGCGCGGTTGTCCTGCTGGTTGTGTTCGCCCTCTACAAGGAATTTCTGACCCTGTCGTTTGACCCGATCCTCGCCATAACTTTGCGGCTTCCGGTAGGCTTGCTCAATAACATTCTGCTATCCCTCATCGCGGTGACGGTCGCGGTCTCGCTTCAGACGGTAGGCGTGGCGCTAATGGTTGCCATGCTGGTGACTCCGGCAGCAACGGCGTCCCTGCTCACGCAGCGCCTGTCCAGAATGATGTTTCTTGCCGCGCTGATCGCCTCGCTTTCTGGCATTATCGGTCTGTATTTTTCTTATTACTTGAGCATTGCCTCCGGCGCAGCCATTGTTCTAACTGCGACTCTGTTCTTTCTGCTCGTGTTCCTTTGGAAGAAGTTAAAAGGCAGATAGCAAGCAATGCCGGATAAATGTCCGGATCCTGTTCAGGGCGTGGTGGTGGGAAAGGCTGTAGCGATTTTGGCGCACCCCAGCCCGTCATAGATAAAGTCATTGACCGTGGCGCCATCCAGGCTGACAAACACCCTGGCCGGAAACGTCACTCCCGCCGGGATGTTGCACGACAGAAGGGATGTATTCGTGGGATTCACGAAACACGTTGTCGGCTGGTCGCCGATCTGAACCTCCAGGTCTGTCTCTGCCAGCTCCGGTACGGGTTCGATCATCCGAAAGTTGATCAAGTTAATCGCTACATCGCACATCGTCACGTCGCCTCGCAGCAAAGGCGGCAGGTTTTGTACCACGATGCCGGCGGTAGGAGAAGAGAGGATCTCGGTGGGAGGGGCGGCCGTTACCGCCGCCTCGGTGGGGAGGTCTGTGGGAGCGTCAGTTGCAAGATCTGTGGGAACTGGCTGCGATGCAGTCGGCTGTGACACACCCTGGCAGAACTGTGCATCGACTTCGTCCTTCGACGCACCGTACAACGGCGAGGAAACTGTAAATTCCTCATCGAGCTCTGGCCGGCGTATTGTTCCATCCGGGCATTTATAGTAGCACGTTGCAGCCTGCTGCCCCCCGCCGAGACCATAATCCGTACGATTTTGGCAGCTCAACCCATTCAGGGAAACGATTGACCCGCTCTGATCGTAAACTGTGCACATCGATAAAAGCAAAGTGGAAAAGATTGCGAACAATCTGAAAAGTCTATGCATACGTCCTCTCACTGGCTTGATTCTAGGTCCTTCTGAGCCTTGCTGGTCGTTTTCACTTTGACCGTGCGTAGATTATACCCATGCTTGCTGCTGCTGACTGGCTCGCTGCAACAGTATTGAAACGGTTTCCCCTACGCACCTTTTCCAGAAAGTACTGGTTGATGCCCGCGCATCGATAAATGCTTTCGAAAAGTCCTGGATTCTGCATTTACTTTGATCTGGCTGTGATCTGCATCCAGTTCTCGATCAGGCGTTGTGTTCTAAGCTGTCGCCCCTCTGCGTTGAGATGGTAGGGCGTGTCGAAGAAATATTTATCCGGCAGGCACACGTTCTCCACAGGTGTGAGTATAGGAATCGATAACCGCTCTTCAAACGTCTGGAAGAATTGAGACATCACATCCTCGCCGGTGGTTTCACAATTGGTCCTGCGGCTGGCTGGTGGCTCAAAATAGACCTCCACGCCTTTTGCGCGCGCCGTCTGATCGAACTGTTCCAGGAAAATAAAAATATCATTCTGAAAGGTAGGGGCAAGATATGCTACCGAAGGGATTTTTCTCGGTCGGGTGGACTCTTCCACAAGATGCCCAATAAAGTCACCGTTGGCGTTGTATTTTGTTCCGTTAAACACACTGCGTACTTCATCCAGTGAACCACCAAGCAGGAATCGATTCACTTCCCGATTTACTTTCCGCTGCAGCATCGTGGCGTAGAGGAAGGGAGTATCCTTCCATGGATCCGGGAGATACTTCACCCGGCGAGGGGAATATTCGATCCAATCGGATAAGAATGCTGTGTCCCCTTCCATAATGTCCTTGTACGAAAACATGTTGTATTCGAGGCTGAGAATGACGATATCCCCCGGACGGAGGTAGTCTTCGAGCTCGCGCAGCGGCGCGATTCCCAGCCCGGCATGCAGCCCATCATTGATGACCGGGATGCCAAGCTTACGCTCCATCAGTTCCGCGTCCAGCCCGAACGAAACATTGGACCCCCCGATGAGGATTATCCGTGGACTCGGCGTGTTCTTGAGAAGCTCGAGTTGCAGAATACTTCCGGCAAAATAGTGATTGGGGTCGGGTGCGATCGCCGCGAAGACCAGCACGATGATCGCGGCGGTCAGCAGCGTGACCTGAAGCAGGCTGATAAAGAAACGACGAACTTGTGCAGGCATCTATGACCCTAAAACTGGAAGTATATAAACGCCTGTTGGACACTCGCATAGGATGTGCCTAAAATGAGGATCGCTGCCAGGAGCGAGGCATACACCACTCGTCGTAACATGACAGGCTTCTGGTCAAGCTGCTCCAAAAGATTCCCACGATATTGCAGAATCTCGATCACCAACAGGATCAAAAGTGCCAGCGCCGTGAGCGCGATAACGACGCGCGATTCACTGGTCACCGGACCGAGAGTCTTGAAGAACGCGTTAACGATAGAGTAAATTCCAAGGTCGGCAATCCCCTGTATTCCCAGCACAAGAGTATCCCAGGACTGGACTAGATAGGATCGCCAGCCACTGATGAGGTGTCGTGTGATGTATTGGGCATCCCCGAGGGATTCGGCTCTGAAAAAGATCCAGGCAAAGGTGACCAGGGAGAATGTAGCCAGCATGGCAAGCCCGGCTTTGAGCCGTGGCAGCTGGTCCACTTTCGTGACAGAAGAGAGCTTCTGCCAGAAGGGTTCTGTCAGCGCGAAAAGAATAAAATAGAACCCATGCAGCGCGCCCCAGATGATATAGGTCCAGTTGGCGCCGTGCCACAGACCGCTGATCAGAAAGGTGAGGAAGATGTTGAATGCCCAGCGCGGTTGCGTCACGCGGTTGCCGCCCAGCGGGATATAAAGATAGTCGCGGAACCACGTAGACAAGGAGATGTGCCAGCGTCGCCAGAATTCCGAAATCGAACGGGCGAAGTAAGGATGATCGAAGTTTTTCATTAACTTCACGCCCATCACTTGCGCGGACCCCAGCGCGATGTCGGAGTAGCCCGAGAAGTCACAGTAGATCTGAATGGCGAATGCCAGCGTCGCCAGCACCAGCGCGGGACCGTCATAGCTGGTGGGGTCGCTATAGACCGGGTTCACGAATTGGACCATACGGTCTGCGACGACCACTTTTTTGAACATGCCCCACGCCATCCACTTCAAGCCGTTGGTCACGCGCGAATATTCGAAGTAATGCTCCTCATGAAGCTGGTGCAGAATGTTCTGCGGACGCTCGATGGGTCCCGCCACCAGCTGCGGGTAATAGAGTACATAGAGAGCCAGGTATCCAAAGTGCCGCTCTGCTCTCTGGTTGCCGCGGTACACCTCGATGGTGTAGCTCAAAGACTGAAACGTGTGGAAGGATAGCCCAATCGGCAGAAGGATCGAAAGGCTCTGGATGGGATAGTTCCAGCCGATGAAGTTTGCGAGTGCAGCCAGATTTTCATTGGCAAAGTTGAAATACTTAAAGAATGCCAG
>DATFHE010000190.1:0-5028 GCA_035248745.1 Anaerolineales bacterium
ACGAGTTCGACGATACCTATCGAGGCATCTGGCTATCGGGTCGCTCTGTTGATCTCCAACAAATAACATTTATAAACTGTCCGCAGCAACTGCTCCAAAAATTCATCAAGAAAGAATCATCCTATGTCAAACACATCGCAACTGATCTGGCAGGACCCGAATTGGCGCAAACAAGTGACGGACTGGATTCACGTCCAGGCAGAACGTCAGAATATCCACATCCTCGGTGAGATCGAACAGCCTCATATGTACGCGTGGTCTACCGTGCTGCATATTCCCACCGATCAGGGCAAATTGTTTTTCAAAGCCACGGCACCGGAGACGATCTACGAAGCCGCGCTGACGCAGTCCCTGTCTCGCTGGTTCCCGAATTCAATGCCTGAATTTATAGCGGTCGATGCGGGGCATGGCTGGATGCTGATGCGTGACGGCGGCGAGCAGTTGCGCGCCTCCATCCGCCCGACGAAGGATATCGCGCCGTGGAAACAAGTCATCGCCCGGTACGCCGAAGTGCAGATCGGGCTGGCAGACCACGTCACGGAGCTGCTCTCCCTCCGCCTCCCGGACCACCGCCTGAGCGTGCTACCCGCCCTTTTTATCGAACTACTGGCGGACGAGGAAAGCCTGATGATCGATCAGGAAAAAGGACTCACATCCGCCGATTGGGAAGATGTCAAGGGTAAGACTTCGCGCTTCGAGCAGATTTGTGTGGAATTAGCCCGCTACGGCATCCCCGAATCGCTCAACCATGGAGACTTCCATGATGGTAATGTCCTAGTAAAGGATGGGCGTATCACGTTTTTCGATTGGGGTGATGCCAGCGTGACGCACCCGTTCACATCGCTGCGCACCTTCTTCGTCAGCATAGAGATTGCCCTCGACCTGGGGGATTATTCCTTTACACCTGAAATGGCTGAGTTACTAGATATCTACCTTGAGCCATTTCAGAAATTCGCCTCGAAGGAAGAGCTATTGAGAGCCTATCAAATCTCTAAGCCGATAGCGTCCATCGTTAAGGCACTCGCCTGGCACACAACAATTTCCAGGATGGGTGAGGATCTACGAAAAGAATATGCCTGGATCGTGCCTGAGCTGTTGAGGGAGTTTCTTTATCATGAGAAAACGCTTGAGACCTGATCGATAAAGCAATTTCCCTTACCCTTGCTAACGCTCAGGGTAATTTTGATTTTGTATGGAGGGAACTGTATTCATACGGGAGAAATACATGGAGTTTGTAGAATTTCTTGACCTGTTATTTGTGCCATCCAATGACTGGCAAGCCGTGAAGGATATCCATGCAGGGATGGCAGCCTTCCGAGCGGTGGAAAACGGTATGTCCATTTATCGGCAGACCGGTTCCGGTGTCTCCAGTGTGATCGACGCCTATGGACGGACCCTTCAGCGTGCGGATAGCTTCGAGACAGAATCGACAGGCAGTTTCGCAGCCGTGCAAGTCGTAACGACACCGGTTGGTTCCGTAAACACACTGTACCCGGTCATCGGGGATGTCGTTGGAAACCTCATGCTGGTTCTGTCCGCTGGATTGCTCATTGGTCTGTTCCTCACTCGAAAACGCAAGGTTGTGCCTGCAAGGGCTGAGTCTGTGCCAGCCTGAGGACAGGACGAATTACGTTGTGAAGGCTCACCTGTTACGGTGAGCCTTTTTGCTGCTACAATTCTGAGAAGGGTTTGTCATGTCACATTATGTTGAAATCCGTAGCTACACCTTAAAGCCCGGCACACGCGACGAGTTCCACAAACTCTTCCTAGAGCAGGCATTCCCCATGCTCCAGCGCTGGAAGGTGGACGTCGTGGCGTATGGTCCGTCGCTGCATGACTCAGACTCCTATTTCCTGATGCGCCGCTATGACAGCCTTGCGCAACGCGAAGAGAGCGAGAATGCCTTTTATGGAAGTGAGGAGTGGAGGCAGGGTCCGCGTGAAGCAATTCTTGCTTTGATCGAGAATTACACAGAGGTTGTGTTGGAGGTGGATGAAGCTACCTTGCAAGGACTGCGCGGTCCCGCCTTCCTGTGAAATATCCCCTCTTATAAAAAAGGACGGTTACGATTTTGGCACGACTCCGAAGTGGACACTAAGGATAGCTTCTAATTTTTGATGGAGTTGGCGTCGTTACGATGGAACAGCCCAGACCACTGTAAACGAAATCGTTCACGACGGTGTTTCCCACGCTTACCATCACCTGCGCAGGGAAACTTATATCATTCGAAATCGTGCAGGTCAGCAGGGATGGATTCGTAGGATTGATATAGCAGGTACTTTCCTGTTCGGCAATTTGAACTTCCAAATCTTCCACCATTAGCGCCGGGATAGGGGTGAGGAGTCGGAAGTTAATCAGCTTACCGCCCAGATCACACATCGAAACGGTTTCCGCGAGCAACGGATCGGCGGTAACCACCGCCGTCCGCGAAGCTGCTGGAGTTGGAGACCTGGTCGGTGTCCTTGTTGATTGTGCGGTGGGTGTGGGTGACTCCGCTTCTGTTGGTGTACGCGTCGGTTCAGGGGTGATGGATTCATTTGTATAATTCTTGCACATCGTTAAAAGTAAAGCACCAAGCAACAGGAATACCTTCGTTTTTCCGGGCATAAGATCTCAATATATACTAAAGGATTGGGGCAGCTATGGGATGGTAATGTCTTTAGTATAGAGCAAATTCCTCTTGAATTCAACAGCAATTAGAAACTCTTCTAGACGATCCGCACAGAGTGCGACGTACTCTCTGGCATGAACGCGATATGCAGAAAACGTCACCGGTTGTTCGGGTTATTTGAAGAGAGTGTAGGGAAATCCCTATACGAAGATTAAAGTTACCTAGTGTAAAATAGAAAACCACTGCTTGCTCATCGCAAATTTTTCCTGAGTATTCAAGGAAAGGAGTATGGCATGTTCAAAAAACCTGATGAAGATTTTATCAAGGAGGGGGCTGAAAACGTCACGCCCGAAGATATTCAAACTGTCTCGGATCGATCGGAAGAGATCAATAAAAAATTCAGCGCCCGAGGTCCTCTGAAGCGTTTTATCGAGGATGGCAAGGTATTGACCGCGCTGGTTCGGGACTGGCGCTCCGGCAAATACCGCCAGGCACTTTATGGAACGATCGCCGCGGTTGTGTTTGGGCTGATCTATGTGTTCAATCCTTTAGATCTCGTTCCAGATGTCCTGCCGTTCCTCGGCGCGGTGGATGACGCAACCGTCATCGGGGCGCTGTTGATGCTGGTAGAGAGGGATTTGAAAAAATATCGAACCTGGAAGGAAGGTCAATTGACGAGCGGGGATCCCCAACGCTGAACTGAGGGCATCTCCACATCATGAATCTCGACAGCCAACTTAAAGTCCGGACTGGGCTGAAAGGTTTTTTTAAGAAAGCGAGGGAAGACCATGCCAAATAAAGTAATTGTCCTAACAGATGCCACATCCGGCATTGGGAAAGCGCTTGCCGTGGATCTTGCGAAAACAGGGGAAACCGTAGTGATCGTAGCCCACGATGCCGAGCACGGGCAGGCAATGCTGGGAGAAGTGGGGCTGGCAGCACCCAATGCAAACGTCGACTTGCAATTGTCCGACCTTTCTATTCTTTCGTCGGTGCGGAATCTGGCAGAGATCCTCAAGTCAAAATACCCGGTCATCGATGTGTTGATCAACAATGCCAGCGTTCACAAAAAGACACGCTCAGTGACTGTCGATGGGTTCGAAGAAATGTTTGCCGCCAACTATCTCGGTCCCTTCCTGTTGACGAATCTGCTGCTGGAACCGCTTCAGGCGGCTGCCCAGGCGAATGGGTTCGCGCGTGTATGGAACGTCACCGCACCATCTACCATCCCACTCAACTTTGACGATCTGCAAAATGAAAGAGACTTCAATACGTCGAATACCTTTGGTGCTGCCAGAACAGCAATGCTTTTATTTACTCTGGAATTGGCAAGACGGCTCGAAAACAGCGGCATTACAGCCAATGCCATTCACTCCGAGTCGATGAATGAAAGTTTCTTTCTGACGCGGCTCTTTACACGATCTTCACCCGAGAAGGCTGCCGCGAGCATTGTGCAGGCAGCGATTGCACCCGAATTTGAAAAAACCACAGGGAAATTTTTGGATGATGGAAAAGAGATCGAGGTGCCAGCTTTTGCCCAGGACCGGAATGCGCGACAACGATTGTGGGAGATCAGTGAACAGCTTTCAGGTCTGGCAGCCACAAAAGGGGTCACGCCTGTAAACGATCCTCACCTCAAACAATAGGTCTACATCGAGGAGAATGACCTATGAAAATAGGAGTGCTGGGATCAGGCATAGTGGCACAGGGGCTTAGCGCACGGCTCGCAGAGCTGGGGCACAATGTCGTCATTGGCACGCGCGATGCAGACAAATTGAGAGGCTGGCAATCCTCGAATCAACGAGTCCTGATCGGTTCCTTTGCCGAGACCGCCGCGCATGGGGACATGGTGGTTAACGCGACCAATGGGGCGGGCTCGCTGAGCGCATTAACCATGGCAGGCGAGGAAAACCTTGCAGACAAGACTCTGATCGACGTCTCCAACCCGCTGGATTTCTCGAATGGGTTTCCCCCATCACTGACGGTCTTTGGCAACGATTCCCTGGCAGAGCAGATCCAGCGTGCGTTCCCTATGACGAAGGTCGTGAAAACACTCAACACTGTGACCGCGCGGGTGATGACACACCCGCTGGAGGTGGCAAACGGGGATCATCATGTGTTCGTCAGTGCAAACGATGCAGATGCAAAAGCGCAGGTGACTGAACTGCTCCGGTCATTTGGCTGGCTGCACATTTTCGATCTTGGCGATCTTTCCACAGCGCGAGGGACCGAAGCTTATCTATTATTGTGGGTGAGACTCTACGGCACATTGAACACAAGCATGATCAATGTAAAGATCATCAAATAGTTCTCCACACGCTTTACGTGTGTATGATGACGTAAGCACTACCATTTCATGAGGAACTGCCCCAACCGGGAGCGGTTCTTTCTATTTTGCTTTCGACAGGCTGAACTTT
>DATFHE010000191.1:0-2634 GCA_035248745.1 Anaerolineales bacterium
CCAAGGGCGGCGTCTCCGGATCGGTCTCTTATGTCTGGTCCAAGTTGCTCGGGAACGTCAGCGACCTCACCAACGGCTTCCTTAACACAACTGGCAACCCTGGCTACCAGAACTTCTATTTTCCCAACTATGAGTACAGCACCCTGGCAACTGATATCCGTCACCGCGTCGTCGGCACGGCTACCTGGGATCTTCCGGTAGGCCACAACAAACGCTTCGGCGGCAATCTGCCGGGGTGGGCGAATCAGATCGTCGGAGGATGGGAGCTGACTACCATCATTGACGTCTATTCGGGCTTTCCGATCAGCATGTCCGTCACCGGTGCGCCTGCCTTTGCCGGAACCCGTCCCATGTACATCGGCGGCAACCCCCAGACCACCGGGGGCTATCACGACCGCCTTGGCGGACTTGCGTATGGGCAAACGCAGGGATATCTCAACCCGGCTGCCTTCGTGCTTCCGCTCAGCTTCCAACTCGGCAACGTACCGCGTTCCTGGGCCGCCATCCGTGGACCGATCAACTTCGATGACAACGCATCCATCATCAAACAGTTTCCTATCCATGACCAGCTCGGGGTCGAATTCCGCGCAGAGGCGTTCAATGTGCTCAACAAAGTCAATTTCGGTCTTCCCAATGCTCAATACAACAGCAGCACTTTTGGACAGATTACGTCGCAGTACAACCTTCCTCGTAATGTCCAGCTTGCCCTAAAGCTTCACTTCTAGTTCAAGCTCATACAAAGCACCAAAGGCGACCCTGAAGGTCTGCCTTTGGTGCTCTCTTTAACGTATTTCCGCGGATCACGGATGCTCGCGCTGGCATTCCAATGCTCATCGGTCTCCTTCGACCATGATTACGATAGCGAAGCGTTACGGCACTGCGAGCTGGACTCACTGCTAAAGTCCCTACGATGAGCAGCCGATCTCAGGCTCGAGCTATGTAAGTTGTGAATTTTATTGAGACTGCTGAATAGCTTAGCGATTACTATCGGCAATCGCTCAGAGAAGAACTTCGGGCATAATTATTTCTGCACGGCGCGATATTTCGTGTTCCCAGGAGAGTGCGATGACAGCAACCCAACAAGCCACTTCCGGCTTACCCGAAGAATACGATCTTGTCGTTCTGGGCAGCGGTGAAGGATCAAAATTTCTTGCGTGGACCCTTGCGAAGCAAGGCCAACGCGTGGCTGTAGTGGAACACAAGTGGATCGGTGGTTCCTGCCCCAATATAGCGTGCCTCCCCAGCAAGAACATCATTCACAGTGCAAAGATTGCTTCATATTTCGCGCGAGCGCATGAGTTCGGCATCGAAACTGCGGGTTACACCGTCGACATGGCTGCGGTTACGAATCGTAAACGAACGATGGTCAAGGGTCTCGTCGATATTCATGTCAACAATTTTAAAAATAGCGGCGTGGAATTTATTCTCAGTCATGGATATTTCATCGCCCCCAAGTTGATCCAGGTTGAATTGCAGGAGGGGAGCAAGCGTCTCCTGACTGGCAAAAGAATTCTCATCGGCACGGGAACGAGAGCCACTCTCGACGAAATCCCTGGTTTGAAAGAAGCAAAGCCCCTCACCCACATCGAGGCCCTCGAACTGGATAATGTACCGGCCCACCTTCTGGTGCTTGGGGGAGGATATGTCGGCCTCGAATTCGCCCAGGCAATACGCCGCCTGGGCGGCCGGGTTTCCATTCTGGAGCGAAATGCGTCGCTATTACACCGCGAAGACCCGGACGCAATCGCCGGGTTGGAGACGCTCTTCCGGGACGAAGGCGTTGAAATTTTATTGAACGCGTCGGTAAAACAGGTAACGGGTTTGTCAGGAGAGTCTGTCGAGGTCATCTACGAACAGGATGGTGATCTGAAGACCGTAGGTGGAAGTCACCTGCTGGTTGCTACAGGTCGCACGCCAAATACAGGTGGACTCGGTCTTGAGCTTGCGGGCGTGGAACTCACAGATCGCGGGTACATCCGAGTGAATGAGCGGCTTGAAACAACGGCAGATGGCGTGTGGGCAAACGGAGAGGTCGCTGGCAGCCCGCAATTCACGCACGTCGGGTACGATGATTTCCGGATTCTTCGCGACAACTTCAACGGAGGCAATCGGGTAACAACTGGGCGACAGATTCCGTATTCCATGTTCACCGATCCTGAACTGGCGCACATCGGTCTGAGTGAAACTGAAGCTAAATCAAAGGGCATCTCCTATCGCCTGTTCAAGATTCCAATGGCATCTGTATTACGCACGCGCACGCTATCAGAGACACGCGGCTTTATGAAAGCGTTGGTGGGCAAGGATGATCGCATCCTCGGCTTCACTGTCTTCGGCGTCGATGGTGGGGAGATTATGTCGGCAGTTCAGATCGCCATGATCGGCAACCTTCCATATACCGCGCTGCGCGATGCCATCCTAGCTCATCCAACTCTGGCGGAGGGTCTTATGGTGCTGTTCTCGTCGGTCCCGACGGAAGTGAATGCCTGATGGGAAGCTCATCCATGAAGATGCACTTCGGTAAGGTGGTACTGGCTGGAGCGTGTGTGTTCGCGGTGTTGCAGTGTATACGACCACGCATTCCAGTGGAACCCGCCGTCGCGGAGGTCCAGGCTCCTGCCCCTGTACGGCAGATTT
>DATFHE010000192.1:0-3728 GCA_035248745.1 Anaerolineales bacterium
TCAGATGCACAGGTTGTGCATGAAGAACAGTATGGAGCTTGCTCTCCTTCCGACGCATCTGATCGTGATGCACAGCCAGATGGGAATTGAATTCACTGGTCACGCGCTGGAACTGGCGAGCCGGAGATGTGTGCATTCTGCCCTTCTGTCCGCCGGACTCGACCACGATGCAGGCAAGGGTAGCGGTTGGTGCTTCGAGAATATCGCGCAACCGTCTACCCGAGCCACTGACGATGAGCGTCGCACCCGCCAAATCTGGCGCAGGCACTGGCAAATGGATCTCTTGGACATCAGGAAAATGGAGGGAGAGATCCACATCCTCCCGAAAGCAAATTGACAGATTTCCGGCAGCCGCCTCGGTCGCGCCGATGTCTGATAACCGCTTACCAACCTGCCCGATTTGATGCAGCAACTCACGAAGATCAAGTGATTTGAATGCCATAGGTTAAAACCTTTTTGATGGAAATATGAACAGGATTGTATCAATGGTGCGGCTCACCTGGAACAGCAGATCATGAATCATAAAAGCCCATGGCGCGCCATGAGCTTGTCTCAATCTCTACATTCACGACTATTCGTATTTCAACGCAATCACGGGAATCATTGTGGCAGCGCGCAAGGCGGGGTATAAGCCGGAGATCATCCCGATGATCGTGGAAAAGATCAGGGCAAAAAGCGGCAGCCAGAACGGTGTATAGACAGCAATGCTCGGCGGCACCCCGCCCTGTTGACCTGCCTGGTTGGCGAGATAGACAAGGGCAATTACGTTTATACCTTGCCCCGCCAGCCAGCCAATCACTACCCCACCCAGTCCCCCGAGGAACCCAATGCCAGCCGCTTCTCCGAGAAAGATCGCCAGCACATCCCGGTTGGTCGCGCCGACCGCTTTCATCAAGCCAATCTCGCGCGTCCGCTCGAGGATGGACATCGCCATCGTATTAGCGATCCCTATCGCCGCGACCAGCAGCGCGATCGCACCAACGCCGCCAAAGATAAATTGCAGGATCACATAAAAATTATTAATACCTTCCACGAACGACTGCGGTGTGAAGGCTTGGAATCCCATATTCGTGATCTGTTCTGAGATATCCAATACCTGTTCCACATCCTGCACCTTGACAATCACCTGACCGTAACCATCCTTGTTGTAATTGATGCGCCTTCCCTGTGCCCACTCGTTGAGCGCCTTGACCTGCTCGAGCGGAAAATACATCGTCCAGTCTGATTCGCCTCGGGTTTCCTGGAGAACACCGCTGACACGCATGCTCAGGGTCTTGCGAATCTCATTTCCCTGGTCGTCATACTTGAGCGCGATGATCTGGATCTGCTGTCCGTATAGCTGAGGCGGCGGAGGGGGTTCCTGCCCCGGGCGGATGCGGGGATCGTAAAAATTACTCGGAACCATTGCACCGATCACCACGCTATTGCGTTCCAATTCGGTGCCGCCCTCCGTTGCTTCTAGTCCTAACTCTGCAAGATCTGCTGTATCGACGCCGATCACACCGACCCCGGCCTCCAGCTTTTGATATTTCACGATGAGTCCCGCCATCAAATAGTCACGCGGAATGACGGATGCGACGCCAGGGATGGCGCGTAATTCGTCGAGGGCAGAGTTGGTGAGCAGGCGTGCGGGCTGAGGCTGACCTCCCGGTCCGCCTCCCCCTCCATCTATCCGAACGGCCGGCATTGGGGCACCCTCCATATCGAATGCAGGCATGACCTGGATCTGAGTCAGATCGCCAATGCCAAACAACTGCTCATTCGCATTTCTCTGCAAGCCGATCGCGAGCGAGACGAGAATCACCACCGCTGCCGTGCCGATGACGACACCGATCGCGGTCAACCCCACGCGCGCTTTGCGGCGGCTCAGGTTTCCGAGGATGAGTCGCACGAGATCAAGGATTTTCATCGAAGCAACTATCCTTTACCGGCGCCAGGTGGAGGACCAGGCAGCGGTTCCTCAATGCCTGGAAGCGGCTCAGGCATAATACCGGGGTCGCCAGATGGCGGCGCACTGTCCAGGCCGAACAGGCCAAGCACGAAGCGCCAGACTTTTTGCAGGGTTGTTTCTTCCGTGGGAGTGGGGAAGCCCTCCCCGCCGGGGACTCCGGTCCCTGGTTCTATAATCGGTTCTTCAAATTCCATGACTTCGATCTGTAGTGTGCGAGTGACCGTGCGGGGCTGGTTGAAATCATCCGTATAGTCGATGGTGACATCGAGCGTGGTGGGACCGGGTTGCTCCGGGATGACCATCGCATCGAGCGTAAAGTAGCCGCCGGCATCGAGCGACCCGACCAGGCTGGTCCCGTTTTCGACGAATCCGCTGGGCGATTCGATCTTCATGGTACCAAGCACAGCCGTTCGCCTTCCCAGGTTGACCACCTGAATGGGGAGCGCGCCGGGCTGCCCCACAAAGAACGGGTCTGGCGGGCGGTAGAAGCTGATATCCAGTGACGGCAGGCTATACACCAGCAGGGTAATTACCTGTTCATCGTTGACCACTTCACCGTTGCTGTTCAAATAGGAGAACGTGACCTTCATGGGGTAAGCGCCAGGATTGGTGGACACATTGACGATCAAATCCTGCCGAGCCTGGACCGCGCCCCGCTCTGGCAGATCGCCCAATGTCTGGACGTTCGAGGCACCGACGGGCGCGAAGTTCGTAAACTCTCCGCTGCCACCGGAAACTCCTCCGGGCGCCTGCGGCGTGCCATCCGTCGACCCGCCGCCTGACGAGGAACCGCCGCCCACGATCATCGTGACGCGCTGAGCGCCGACGTTTCCTGTGTTTTCTACTGTCATCGTCAACGTGAATTGTTCACCCGGCTGGAGAGGATTGACGCTGGTGGAGTAACTGGTGATAACAAGTTGTGAGCTTTTTACACCCGTGGGGGTGGACGTGGCGACAGCGACCCCACCGCTACCCGAAACGCGGATGTTCAGTGTAAAGGTTTCACTGTAGGAGGTGCCATTGACATCGTTGTAAGCCAGATTCATCGTAACACTCACAACGCCAGAGACCCAATTCGCCACAGTCATGGGCTGTTCGATATCTTTGGAATTCCCCGCAACCAGATCCCCAACAATATAGACGCCGCCATTCTTTAGCGGCACAAAATCGGTGGAGACAAAAGTTGCCTGGACGTTAAACGCCTGCGCGTCGCCCTGATTTCTAAGCTTCACAAGGAGCGTGAAGTTTTGCCCATATCGAACATCTTCAGGATTGGTTCGATAGTTCTGTACCGAGATCTGAGGACGAATGATTGGCAGCGGCTCCGGGGTATCTGTCGCGGCAGTGGTGGACGTTGCAGACGGCGTGTCCGTTATTTGCAGAAGACTGGCTGCAGAGTTTGCATAGGCGCGCACAGGAATCGCCACGACCAGCAGAGCAAACAGCAGGAATAATGACACAAAGCGAGGAAAGGCGGGTTTCATTGTTCTCCCAATTGTTTTCACGATGCCTGGGCGGACTCGAGCGCGGCGGATTGATATTCCGCTTCGCTGACCTGCCGCCCATCGAGAAGAAAGATCTTATGTGAAGCAAAACGCGTCATGCGAGGGTCATGCGTCACCACCAGCACCGTCCGCCCGGCGTTGTGCAGATCCGAGAGCAGTTGCATCACCGTCGAGCCGCTGGTGGTATCGAGATTACCCGTCGGCTCATCCGCCAGGACAAGGCTGGGGTTGTTGACCAGGGAGCGGGCAATCGCCACGCGCTGCTGCTGACC
>DATFHE010000193.1:0-3555 GCA_035248745.1 Anaerolineales bacterium
GTGAGGAATAGAAATTCACACTCCTGCTGTCGCAAGATATCAATAAACCTTAGTGCTCCCTCCAGGAGTTGCTCTCCCAGATAAAACGTTCCGTCCATATCCAGTAAGAAACAGCGTACTTGCTTGAGAGAATCGTTTTTCATCATCATGCCTTAGACGCCGCGCCGAGCAGTTTCCTCGAACACGGGCAGGAGAGCAAAATAAGTTTGCCGGTATCGTTCATATGCCTCTGCATAAACAGGTTGCACCGAGGGATTTGGATCAATCCGTTCACGGATCTGGACGATGTGTTCACCGGCTTCTGAAAGCGAAGTATAAGATCCCATGCCGACCAGTGCGAGAAAGGCCGCACCCAACGCCGTTGTTTCGGTCACCTCGGGCACACCCACCTGAAGCCCCGTTACATCGGCCTTGATCTGGTTCCAAAGCCGGCTTTTCGCACCTCCGCCGACGACGCGCAATTCGCGCAGGTCCAAGCCGGATGCCTGCATCTGCGTTGTGATATCGCGCACGGCAAACGCGGACCCCTCCAGCAGGGCTCGCACGAAATGAGCGCGGGTGTGCGCCAGCGTAAAACCGCTAAAGGTCCCGCGCGCCGATTCGTTCCACGTGGGGGCGAGGGCGCCCATGAGGCTGGGCAAAAAGGTCAAGCCTTCCGCGCCGGGAGGAATAGGAGATGCTTCCTCATCCATGGTCGAGTAGGTCTGACCTTCCGCAAACTGATCGCGCCACCAGCGATAATTTCCTCCCGAGACAAAGCCCGGATTTTCCAGCAGCCAGAGTTCAGGGTCGGCATGGCAATGTGTTTCCAGGAGATGGCTGGAGTCAAAAATCAATACCCGGCTGGCGGCGCAAACCGGTTCTGCCGTACCGACAATATCTGCTACGAGACCGGGTCCTGTAATCCCCGCGCCCAAACAGGCTGCATGTTCGTCGCCACATCCAATCGTAACCATTGTATTCGTACTTAAGCCGAGTTGTTCAGCGATCTGAGGACGGAGCTTCCCCAACGCCATTGTCGCGGCTCCCAATGGCGGCATTTTGTGCAGGTCAATCTGGAAGGCTTCCCCCATTGAGCCCGACCAGGTTTTTGTTCGCACATCGAGCAGCAGCGTAGACGAGGCATTGGAATAATCGACAGCCAGTTCACCTGTCAGATAATAGGCTAAGTAACTGCCAGGCAGAAGAAAATACCTGGCTCTCTGGTAAATATCCGGCTGCTGTTCTGCCAGCCAGCGGATCTTGGGTGCGACGTGTGAGGCGTCCAGGTTCAGTCCCGTCAGGAGAAAGACCTGTTCACTACCGGGGGCTTGCCGCACGGATTCACACTGAGTGGCAGCGCGCCGGTCCATCCAGATAATGGCGGATCGCAAAGGCTGACCATTTTCATCAATTGGGATTACGCCATCCACCTGCGTAGCGAGGCTCAGGGCGCGGACAGTGCCGGCTGAGACGCCACTTACGGCAAGCAACTGCCGGACGACAAGGTGCAGAGCATTCACCCAGTGGTCCACCGGCTGCTCCGCCCAGAGCGGTTGAGGATAATCCATCGGATATCCTGCATAGGCTTCACAGATGAGCTTGCCGTCCAGAGAAAGCAAGATTCCCATCGTTCCCTGTGAGCCTACGTCACAACCAATTACATAATCCATGAAGGGATGCTATTGTTGCTGCAGCCAGTTACAAACTGCCAGAACGTTCTCCTCAAAAGAACCTTCTGGAACGAACTGCCGGTCGAAGAACGCGGAACCAATCGTGAATCCCCAGGCGCCTGAATCCCATACGTCGTTGATGCGATCAAAGGAGGCAATACTGCCTGCCGAGATGACCGGTATTTTTGTAGACTGCACGACCTGCGCGAGGAGGTTGGATGCATCCCCCATATAACGGTAGGTCAACAAGTCCAGACCATGCACACCGTGTTGCTCCAACTCACAGGCATGAGAAACAATATCCTCGATGGTTCCATCAAGAATACTCGGGTGGCTATGGACATGACCGGGAAACGGATAATAATGGACGGGCTTGTCCTTCAAGTAAGCACCAATGGAAGGAAAGAACACCGTTCCCATTAAGATGTCAAAACCCAGCTCTACCGCCAGATGAGCACCTGCCAAGCCAGCCTCTTCGGAAAGACTCACTACTTCCAGGTAGGTTGTTTTTCCGGCATCTTTCATCGCTTTGACTATCGGCTTCATCTCTTCCGGCGAAAGTCCCACATCCTTAAAACCCCAATGCACGGTGGGACAGTCTTTTGTACGTTCGAATAATTCCAGCGCATCTCGAACGGTTTGGTCGTGATGAGTAAGCATGACGATTAATTCGGGTTTGGCATTTTGGGAGTGCATAGGTTAATTCCCTTTATCAAAGATTTTTACTGGACTGTGTCCACAACGCTTCCTGATCCCATTGTAGAAAGACAAACAGATCACCCAGGGTGAATCGATGGCGAATAAGAGGCGCATTTTTGAACGCAAATTGTACTTCTGCCTTTGCCGGGGCAGGCGTTAATTCCTCAAGGTGCGCGGGTGACGAGATGGCATGTAAGATGCGCGCAGCCACTTCGGGTGGCTTGGCTAAAGTACGCAGACGGTCGCGGATCGCCGGCCAGTCGCGCAGTGCTTCTTCAAAGTCAGCACGATGGGCGTACCAGGACTCCAATTTAGTTTTATAGTCCGACCAGCACTCAGCGGCAACACGCCCGGATGGGTCCATAGAACGGAAAGCTTCTTCGATGCGTGCACGCATCTGCGCCTCAGTGGGATAACAGCTTTCCAAGTTGATCTCCGTCGGCTCAAACTCATCGAAAAAGATTTGATAGGCATTCGTTGTGAGCAGTGTTGCCAGCGCCACCTGAGTCCCGTGTTGCGCAAGAGGGCGCGGCGTTCGTTCGGCAATAAGATCCAGCACATGGGAGATTACATGCTCATACCCGGAAAGAGGCGCTGTAGCGTGAGAAAGGGACATCGCAATCCCCGCCAGCGCAATTAACTTTGCTAATACACTCGTACTTTCGAGAGTACCTGCTTTGATCCCCTCCGCGTGTTCCAGAAATATCTCGTCAAGCGGACCCATTAGCGTTTGGGCAAACTCTGTGTAGGTGGAGTCCATGCCAAGGCGATGTGCCAGCCACCAATCCGCGTAGCTCCCAAATGCAGCGAGCAGATCGCCGACACCGGCTACCGTCATAGCCTGTGGCGCATCGCGCAGAGTCTTCAAATCGCAGACCAGTACATCCGGATAACGCGAGGGAAGCGTGCGCTTGACGCCATCCACAAAGGTCGGAGCCATATTGGAGGTGTAAGCACTGACGCTGTTCGCCGTTTGATAGACGACAAATGGCAACGAAGCTACCTGCTGCTCCTGCTGATATACATGAGCGGCATGCTTTGCAATATCCGTTACTGTGCCGGACCCGACCGACAGTACGGCTGAGTTTGGTCGCAGCCGGGCTTTGACGGAATTGATCTGTGGAAAATCCGTGTGAACCTGCCCGGTCGAGTCTGGCTCCAGCCAGATTACTTCTGTTTGCCATCCAGCATTCTTGAGAACATC
>DATFHE010000194.1:0-3977 GCA_035248745.1 Anaerolineales bacterium
ATTACCGAGAATTCTAGCGACCGTATAGGTGGTCCTCCATGTTCTGCTGTGATACTCACCGTACAATCCCCCGGTCAAGCGCCGCGTGACGTGATGCTGGTCCGCTATTCGATTCAGGGAAACATCCCCATCGAGGCGCGCCTGGTTTCAACAAACGATAGCTCAAAGATTGGTTACATCTTTATCCCTTCGTTTTTCGATGAGACTCTCCCGGAACAAATTAAAAACGCCCTTAACGAATTTGGTCCACTGGATGGTTTGATCCTGGACCTGCGCATGAACGGCGGCGGCATCAACACTGTTACTTACCCTATTATGGAATATTTTATTCAGGGCAGGCTGGGACAATTCGTCAGCCGCGACTCTTCACGAGACCTGGAGATTCAAGCAAACGAGATCCAGAATTCACAGACCGTGCCGCTGATCGTGATGGTCAGCCAGGATACCGCCAGCTTTGGGGAGATCTTCGCTGGTGTATTGCAGGATTCCGGGCGCGCACAAATTGTGGGAGAAACCAGTCCGGGTAACCTGGAAGTAATGCATGGCTTTGACTTCGAGGACGGTTCTCAAGCCTGGATTGCTACCGAAACGTTTACTTCCGCCTTCTCTGGCGCAAACTGGGAAGAGACCGGCATTATCCCGGATGTGCAAGCCTTTGCAGAGTGGGATACATTTTATTTCGAAAACGATCCTTCCATTGCAGCGGCGGTCAACCTGCTAGGACATCAGTAAACATACTGACATTTCCGTATGAAATGGAGTATGCGGGAATAGGAATTCGATCACCGCGAAATGCCTGAGGAACATTGGGTCATCACGTGGATGCACTGAGTTTCAACAAAGTTTGAAAGAACGCGCGGATGAACGAGAGGAATCCGCTTTGCGCGGAATATCCATCGAGCCTCTCTTGACTTGATCAATCGCAGCGACTTCGAGCTGATAGATGGCTATACGAGATATATAGTTCTAAAAAGTTGTAAGGAGCCAAACATTTAACTATATCCGGGCACGCCAGCTCACGTGTAATACATGACCTTTTTATATTAATGAGGATTCATACTCCTCTGGTACACTTTTCGACATGTCGAAGAGGATGATCTTCTTTATTGCTGCGGCTCTTTTCGCTCTCGTCAACCTGGCAATCGTTGTTGCTCAAATCCCCGCGGTCAATAACCGCCTTTCATGGCGGTATGACGTCGCGAAAACTTATTTCCGAAACGTCCTGAATCCCGTCGGCGACGTGCCTACCGCGATTCCTAATCCCACAAGCACCCAGAGCCTCGCTACAACGACGGTGCCATTCACGCCGACCCTTCCTGTGGAAGCTGCAACAGCTACTGTCATTCCCGCCACGGCAACTTTTGCTCCCCCTCCTGCACAGGCAGCCCTGCCTGCCCCTCCTTATGAAAAGCAGACTCCGAACAACTGCGGACCCGCAGCCCTGTCTATGCTGCTGCATATGTTCGGCTGGACTGGTGACCAGAAGACTATCTCGGATGTGATCAAACCGGTCAATGGGGACCGCAATGTCAACCCGGAGGAGATGGCATACTGGGTGCATAACTTCGCGGGCTGGCTCCGTATGGAATATCGAGTCGGTGGTGACCTTGAAACCCTCAAGCGTCTGATCGCGGCGGGATATCCAGTGATTGTCGAAGGTACCACCACGCTTAACCCGGATGACACCGGCTGGCCCGATGACGATCTCTGGGCGGCGCACTACCTACTCCTGACCGGATATGATGATACGGCTCAGACGTTCACCGTGCAGGATGCCTATCGGGGAGCCGATAAAAAGATCCCGTATGAACAACTGGAGTCGGAGTGGAAACCGTTTAACTACCTGTATCTGGTCGTTTACCTTCCCGACCGCGAAGCGGAAGTGCAAACCTTGCTGGGCGCGAACTGGGACCGCGATATGAACCGCCAGAATGCCTTAGCCAGGGCACAGGCTGCCACCGCCCAGGACCCTGATGATGCGTTCGCCTGGTTCAACGTGGGGAGCAATCTCGTCTACTTTGAACGCTATGACGAAGCCAATGCAGCCTATGACCAAGCGAGGAACCTCGGCTTGCCGCAGCGTATGTTCCGTTATCAGTTCGGTCCTTTCATTGCAAATTTCCAGGCGCACCGCACTGATGACCTTCTGGCTCTCACCGATTACGCCCTCCAGCGTACGGAGATGTCTGAAGAAACCTGGCTCTGGCATGGCTGGGCATTGTATCGCCAAGGAGATACCAACGGTGCTGTGGAAGATTGGCAGAAAGCGCTTGTCATCCGCCCGGGCTATGAGGATGCGCTCTATGCCCTGAATTTTGTGGGCGCGGCACCGTAACAGAATCACGTAGCGCAGAGCGGTGACCATACAGTGGCATATAATTGCTGGTTATGAAAAAAATTATTGCTGCTGTTTTAATTTTTCTTGCCGCCTGCACGTCGACTCCTGCTCCTGACATAGAGCCAACCAAGTCGCCGCTTCCAACCTACACTCCATCGCCTGTACTTCCCACACGAACGGAAACAAGCACCCCAATTGCTGCGCAACCGCTGACAGCTGAGCTTTCACCGACGGCAGAACCTTTAACAAATAAGGTTTCCGCTATAGATGGTATGCCGCAGGTCTATATCCCTGCAGGCACATTCCGCATGGGCGGTATGGATGTGCGCCGGGCGCCCAACGAACTCCCTGAACATGACGTGACCCTGGATGCCTTCTGGATGGATCAGCTGGAAGTGACGAATGCGATGTATGGGCTGTGTGTCAGCGCAGGCGCCTGCGCGCTGCCTCAGGAGTTGAAATCTCAGCGCCGACCGGAATATTTCCTCAACCCTGAGTTTAAGGATTACCCCGTGGTCTATGTGACCTGGGGACAAGCCAAAACCTATTGTGAGTGGGCTGGTCGCCGGTTGCCCACAGAAGCGGAGTGGGAACGCGCCGGGCGCGGCGACGACTTCCGCACCTTTCCGTGGGGTGAAGACAAAGCAAACGGGCTGCTTGCTAACTTCAATATGTTAGTAGGCGATACATCTCGGGTCGGAACCTATCCCGCGGGTGCCAGTCCGTTTGGTGTGCTTGATATGGCGGGGAACGTGGCGGAGTGGGTTAATGATTTTTATAGTTTTGATTATTCCAATGCGCTGGAGAACACCGTAAACCCTACCGGACCGTTGACAAGTGCCAGTCTTAATCGCGTGGTGCGCGGCGGCAGCCTGGGCGATGCCGAGATCAATATCCGAGTGGCAAAGCGCTCCTCGGTGCTGGGGTCCAATCTAAGCGCGCGCCCCGACTCAAATGCCTATCTCGGCGACTCCTCGCCACGGATCGGGTTTCGCTGCACGCAGGAGGAATAAAGGTGAAGAGACTTGCGTAATAAAAACGCAAGTCTCTTCGCATAAATGGTGAGAAGCATGATATGCTTCTCCCGACACCCCCTAGTTCGCATCTATTCCAGCAAAATTTCCCAGTAGTTTCTGCTAGTACAATAGCATGACGCAAAAAGGTAAAAATGGTTACAGGGTTTCCAACCTGATTGACTTTCCCCCCTCCCTATGATATTATGCCGACACAAACCAATCGCCCCACAAGGCGCTCTTATCCAGAGAGGCGGAGGGAACGGCCCTGCGATGCCTCGACAACCTGCCAGCCAACGTCATCATTAGACAGCGCTGAAAAGGTGCCAATTCCGACAGACGGATGTTCTGGGAGATGAGAGGGCTTCCTAATCAAACATTGATTGCCCTTTCTGCTCGTCTGAAGGGGCAATTTTATTTCTAAAGGAGTTTCAACAATCCAATGAGTAATACGTTCATGACAGCCTCGAAACTGATGTTCACGTCTGAATCAGTAACCGAGGGACATCCCGACAAGCTCTGCGATCAAATTTCAGACGCGGTGCTGGATGCATGCCTCGAGCAGGATCCCCGTTCGCGAGTCGCTTGCGAAACCGCAACGAAGACTGGCTTCGTTGCCCTGCTGG
>DATFHE010000195.1:0-3715 GCA_035248745.1 Anaerolineales bacterium
GATGGGGTCTGCATTCCGAATGCCTGCGACCACATCTTCTCCCTGCGCATTGAGCAGGTACTCGCCCATCATTTTCTTATCGCCCGTGGATGGGTTGCGCGTGAACGCTACACCCGTCCCCGAGTCATCGCCCATATTGCCGAAAACCATCGTAACAATGTTTACAGCCGTACCAAGGTCATCTGAGATGCCTTCTTTCTTGCGATACGCGATGGCACGCTTGCCGGTCCATGACTCAAAGACAGCCTTGGTGGCGAGTTCCAGTTGCTTGTAAACATCCTGAGGAAAATCAAAGCCGACCTCTCGTTTGAATATTTCCTTGAACGTAGAAACCAGCACCTTCCAGTCGTCGGCGGTCATTTCGGTGTCGAGCTTATAACCCTTGTTGGTCTTATACTCAGCCATCGGATGCTCGAAGACCTCATCGTCCAGGTTGAAGACGGTCGTACCGAACATTTCGATCAGGCGGCGGTAGGAGTCCAAGGCAAATCGCGGATTGCCCGTCAATTTTGCCAGGCCCTCAACGACCTCATCGTTCAGACCAATATTCAGAATTGTGTTCATCATACCGGGCATGGAGAACTTTGCGCCCGAGCGGCAGGAGACCAGAAGCGGATTCTTCGGATTGCCAAACTTCTTGCCGGTCGCCTTTTCGACTTTCTTCAGGGCGGCAAGCTGCTGATCCCACTGTCCGGCAGGGAATTTGCCGGTTTTACGAAATTCGTTGCAGGCTTCGGTGGTGACCGTAAAGCCTGGCGGGACGGGTACCCCCGCGCGTGTCATGTCGAAGAGACCTGCACCTTTGCCGCCCAGGAGAGAACGGACGCCGTCCCATGAACCGGCGTATTTTTCAGCGGCGGCAACTTCTTCAAACAGATAAACCCATTTTTTCATAGAAACCTCCGGGTTTTTTAAGATCTTAAGTTTGCGTGAAGTTTACCACGAACAGTTCGCGGCAAATGTGATATATTGTTCTCTTGTTCGTTAGTACTTATGCTAGATATCAATTGTTAGCCTATTGCAAGCTCAATAACTCCATTTGTGTATGATAATAGCGACAGATTGGAATCAACTATGTCAGTAAAATTACTTGTTATCGACGATGATAGTGCTGTAACCGACTTACTTTCACTGCTCTTAAAGTCAAATGGTTTTGAGGTATCGGCGACAAACAACAGCACCGATGGGTTGGGGATGATCCGTGATACCTCACCAGATGTTGTTATTCTGGATCTGATGATGCCTGAAATGGATGGTTGGCAGATTTGCAAGGCAGTGCGCGAGTTCAGCCAAGTGCCGATTATCATTCTCTCAGCTCTGAACGATCCGTCCATGATTGCCAGCGTTCTGGATGCCGGTGCCGACGACTACCTAACCAAGCCCACCCCGAGTCGGGTGCTGATCGCTCATATCAACCGGTTACTCAACCGGAGCGGATCGGTCAATTCAAATGCCTCAATGAGCGATCCCTTTACCCGACCATTGCCGGCTTCTTAAAGGATTTTGTACGAGTTGCTATCCCATCCCCTTTCGGGGATGGGATTTTTTATTAGGCTAACTGCTTTAGTGCTTCCGCCGTCTTTTCCTTTGCTTCCATCATTGGCATATGACCCGCGCCGCTGATCTCAACCAGATGTGTCTGGGGAAGAGCTGCCTTCACTTCTCGCGCCCGGTTGACGGGGATGAGCGCATCTGCCTCACCATGAATTACAACCACCGGAAAGAGGAAAGAGGAAAGAAGAGATGTGGAATCAGCCCGTTCTGCCATCGCTTTGAGAGCGCTCATGTAGGCTGCTGGTGGCTGCCGTTCCATGGATGCACGAGCGTAGGATTGCAATTTCTCATCATTGGTGAACTTCGGCGCCATGGCTTCGACCACGCTGCCAATCCCACTTGCTTCTACATCTGCAGCAGACTTATAACGTCCTTCCTTGCGCTCGGTAGTATCAGCAAGCACCTGCGACGAAACCAGTCCGAGCCCGCGCACTCGTTCGGGATACAACCGGGCAAATGTCAGGGCAACATATCCGCCCATGGAATGCCCAACGATGGCTGCTTTTTGGATGTTCAAATCATCGAGCAAACTCGCAATATCCGAAGCATAGTCATCCATGCTGGATGGAGCATCGATTGCGGTTGATGCGCCAAACCCGCGCAAATCCGGGAGGATCACGTCGAATGTATCTTCCAACAATGGTGCGACCTCATCCCACAAGTGATGGTCGAGGGGGAAGCCGTGCAAGAGCACAAGCGGCGTGCCATTTCCACGGCGCTCATACGCCAGTTGTATACCATTGACATTTGTTTTTTTCATGAATTTCTCCTCTTTTCCTCTGCTCTCATCCCGTTGGGGACCGCGGCAGGAATATGAACTATTTCCAATTTACAACGACTTTCAATTTACTGCCCAGCTTTGAGTAGTAATGGACAAAGCCATTGTCCCTGCCAAATTCATACACACGACGGGTGATATCTACATCAGACTTGCAGTATTCCGCGACCTTGTCCAGCTCACCGTTCCTAAACCATTCCACGGACTGAACACCATCTGCCGTCTTTGTTGTTCCGAGCGTTGCCCTTGCAATTGTGTCCAGGCTGAGACGAAATTGCAGTGTCCGATAAATATCCTGTAGCATGTCTGTTGTACGAAAGGCGCGAAAGTTTTCATTGCGTGCATACGGTTTTAAGACTTCATAGTCAAAGCCAATGATATTGAACCCGACAACACGGTCTGCAGACTTCAGCTCTGCCACAAGAGCAGAGACATCCTTCTCCCAGTAAACGGCGAAATCGTTGCGCGCAGATGACCAAGTGACTCCACAAGCCAGTAACAGTTTGGAAACATCGCGCCCACCAACTTCATGAAAGAGCTTCTGGGTTTCCACATCGAAGTAGACGATGTTCATAGGACCTCCGATTTTTTCAGGAATTCTTGCGCAAATTCAAGAGCCTGTTCACGATTGTAGATGTTCCCGGTTGCCTGACCTTCCCGGATCGCTTCCAGCAATTGACCGACAATCGGTCCTGGCTTGATCCGCATCTCAGACATCAGTTCGTTTCCGTTCAACAGGCGGGGCGGAGCGATGGCCTCCTGCGGCTTTTCCCAGTAATTTTCAAGAAGGACGCGGGCAACTTCCAGTGCGGCCGTCCAGGCTTCCTGTGTCAGGTTTGGTCCATGCGTTCCGCGAAGGTCTGCCAGTCCCAGGAGCACAAGGTCCACACCTGCTTTGCCTGCGTCGCGAAAGAAGCGGTATATGGCTTTGCGGGAGGGGTCCTTTTTTTCACGTTCCAGGCGGCTCGTGAAAAAGTGGAACCGCATGTGATGTCGAACGATCAAACCAATACGTTCCACCTCATCGTTGCTAAGATGAAATGCAAGCGCGCGTTCCTCGGCCACTTGTGCACCTTTGACGTCATGGTCAAAAAAGCGGATGCGACCTGCATAATCTACCGTCTTTGTAGCTGGCTTCTGGATGTCATGATAAAGGGCAGCGAAAAACAGCGCGGCGCGTAGGGAACGATCTGCGTTCAGGGATTCATCAAAATGTTTCGCGAATTGTTTGTGAAACTGTCCGAGACGAAGCAGAAGCATTTCCAGGAATATGTCATTGCTATCTTCCGCGTCAACTTCAGTTGTGAGTGCTGCCAGAATACTTTCAAGATGTCCCAGGGCGCTGAGGGTGTGTTCCCAGACGTCGTAGATGTGAGGTGGCGA
>DATFHE010000196.1:0-2806 GCA_035248745.1 Anaerolineales bacterium
CGAGCACCACACCGCCCGCATTGCCGATGCGCGCTGTCACAATCTTGTCTGGCTCGTCGGCAGACATCAGCACGACTACATTCGCGCCCTGGATCTGGTTGAACGTTTTGCGGGCTGCTTCCACCAGCCCAATTCCCAAGGTGAGGTAATGCTCAACAAGATGGACAATGGTTTCGGTATCCGTATCAGACTGGAACTCGACACCCTCCGCCATCAGCTCCTCTTTGAGCTCAAGGAAGTTTTCCACAATGCCATTTTGCACAACGACCACACGTTTCGTTTGCCCCGCGTGTGGATGGGCATTGCGCGCGTTCGGCGCGCCGTGCGTTGCCCAGCGCGTGTGACCGATACCCGGCGCGCCGTGAATGGGTGATTTGTATAAGAGATCGATCAACTGGGATAACTTTCCCGCGTCCTTACGGACATCAAGCTGTCCGTCGTTTATGAGCGCCAGCCCGGCTGAGTCATATCCGCGATATTCCAGCCGTTTGAGTCCATTGAGGATGATCGGTGTCGCGTCACGCGGCCCGATATATCCGACGATGCCACACATAGGGGATCCTCCGAGAGTTTATATTTGGCACTGCGAGGAATATTCATGACAACACTGGCACCGTACGCCAGTACATGAGCAATCTCCTTTTCAATTCGGGGATTGCTTCTTGCTGTCGCCTCGCAATGACATGTAATCGCCATCCTTTGCGTCTTTGTCCACGTGATTGCCCACGCGGTGTTATCGCAAAGTTTTGCTTCGGAGGGAAAGAAACGGGTGATGGTACACCCGAAGGGCTTCCGCTGATCATTCGATTTTCCCCCGTCGCATCTCGATACACCACGATGTGGTATTCGACCAGCGACGGAGTTGGCTCCATCTTCGCAATGGAGAACCCTTATCCTCGTCAACCTCGCATACACGAGGTCCATGCGCTACCTTTCCCGAGAATGCTACTGGTTCACCTCCTTATAAGATAATTTCAAAAGCAGTATACCTGATTTAATCGCTAGGAGTTTCCTCATTCATCCAAACCGATTCGCTCGATTCAGATTACTCAGAAAGCTGCACCTCAGGCATGTTCAGAGATTGAAAATTCTGCTCGGGCTTGTAGTTGATCACCACATTGCTGGTTCCATCGGCTTCGATGGTGTAACCTATGATTTGACTATGAAAGCCGCGTTTTGAATCCATGCCTTTGATCAGGACGGGTGAGCCCGGGGCAAGAATCGTCCCTGTGATGTCAGAGCCTGCGCCGCCGTTCAAAACCACTTTACTTCTGTTCTCAATCGGCAGATAGATTAACAAGCCTGCATTCGCACCGCTATTGGGAGCATCGAGCATAATGTCTGCGCCACTGTTGAAGCGTACCTCGCCACCCGTCACTTTGAAAATGACGTTATGTCCCTCCAGATGCCCGGTGACGTGCATCCCATTACTGAGGCAATAGACCCCGCTCTCAAGCCGGGTGACTCCCGGCGGCGGAAATTCGTCACCCCAGGCTCCTGCGCTCATCGTTGTACCATCCGGGTTGACTTCCGCGTCCTCACTGCAGCCTACTTTCGGCATAAAGAACGGGGGCGGGTAACCCACGGGCGTACCGCCAACTGTCACAGCCGGTGTGATGAGACGCGTCTTCTGGATCGAGGCGCCACCTACGACTTCAATGGCATATCCATCCGAAAGGCGGATACTGCCATTGCCTTGTTCTACCAGCGCGCAGGTCTGGTTCTTGGAATTGACAAAAACGCCGCCTCCCGTGATGTCAAGTGTTGCTTCGCCATGGACCCAAAATGCCAGGTGGTTGAAGCAGTTGCTATCTGGTGAAAGGCTGGCAATCGCTGCACCGTCCAGGAGTGGACCCACTTCTGGGATAGTGGTGCGGGCAGTCGCTTCGACAACGTTTGTAATCCGATCTCTGCCAATCGCACGCGCAAAATACATGTTTATGTGCGATGTGATGATCACCTGGATATATTCGATATCGCCGGCGTGTGGACCATCTTTGGGAGGCGTATACAAGGAAACCAGATTGGTCACGCCATCGTTGTTATATCCGTTCTGAGCCGCTGTCGCCAGAGCCACTGCAACCAGGTCTTCCCCCCGAATGCGCGCATGTGCGCTGGCGAGTGCTGCCGAATCCACTGCATTTTGTGCTTTCTGCCGGTCCTGAAAGACGTTGCCGCCGTCGATCACCAGACCAGCCATTCCCACGAGCCCCACAAGTGCCAGAGCAATAATGATCAATGCCTGACCGCGTTCGGAAGATTTAGTATTCATATGTTGCTTTCTTTCCATATCCAAATTGATTTTACCTATAAAACAAGCCAGGGAGCGCCGAACATTTTATATTCAGACACTCCCTGGATTTTGGAAAAGAACAGCCGGTTATGGAGGACAGACAGGTGTTAGGATCGTATCTGTCACGCTGGCACTCAACGGGATTGTGGGATTACCAATAAATGTAGCCATAAACGGCATGAAGATCCTGTGCTCGTAGTCCACCTTAACTTGAAGCGCGTGATTTTCACAGGCAGAGGTTGTTGAACCTTGGACAACTCCATTCTTCCAGACTAAGATATTGTCCACAAATATGGAAACATCTACTTTTGTGACATCCCGAAGATCTACGGGAGAGTTGGAAGCTTCACGCGCTCGTAGCTCAATACCTGAAAGAGAAGTCGGACTCGTCGAGCCATACAGCGCGCCTTCCTGAGAGGCGTCCCGGAGCTGTACAAACTGAAAAAAGAGGACTCCAAATTCTACGGCTCCTGAAAGCAAATATACCAATATCAACAGGCTAATGCCCAATTC
>DATFHE010000197.1:0-9798 GCA_035248745.1 Anaerolineales bacterium
CATAACCCTCCTTCGCGAAGCGCAGTTCCTTCTTCAGGCGGATCAGGTTCGTTCGGGTGGGGGCAATGCTAATTTGCGGCATCTTCGCCTTTGTAGTATTGGGCGATCTCGTCCAGGGTAACGCGAGTGAGTTCCTGCTTCGGCAGCATAGAGAGCAGTTTCCAACCGATCTCAAGCGTTCGTTCGATAGTGCGGTTCTCGGTGAAGCCCTGGTTGACAAATTCACGCTCGAAGGCGCGCCCAAACTTCAGGTACCTCTGGTCGGTCTCACTCAATTCCTCTTCGCCGATGACGGATGCCAGTGCGCGCACATCCTGGGTTCTGGCGTACGCAGCATATAACTGCGCGCCCCAGCGGGGGTGGTCATCCCGTGTCCGCCCCTTACCGATACCGTCTTTCATCAAGCGGGAAAGGCTGGGCAATACCGCGACAGGGGGATAAATACCAGCAAAGTTAAGCTCGCGTCCCAGCACGATCTGACCTTCCGTAATGTAACCAGTCAGGTCAGGCATCGGGTGGGTGATGTCATCGTTTGGCATGGTGAGGATGGGGATCTGTGTGATCGAGCCCTTGCTCGTGCGGATGCGGCCCGTGCGTTCATACATGGACGCCAAGTCGCTATACAAATAACCCGGATATCCCTTGCGGCTCGGCACTTCACCTCGTACGTTCGAGATCTGGCGCAGGGCTTCGCCGTAATTTGTCATATCGGTCAGCACCACCAGCACATGCTTTTCGAGTTCATACGCGAGGTATTCCGCCAATGTCAGCGCGGCTCGCGGGGTGACGATACGTTCCACCGGGGGATCGTCTGCCAGGTTGAGGAACATTGCCACACGGGTCAACGCGCCGCTTTCGGTGAAGGAACGGCGGAAGTAATCTGCTACGTCATTCTTGACGCCCATGGCGGCAAACACGATGGCGAACTCTTCAGTTTCGCTCTGGGGTGCACCTGCGACTCTACCCAGAGTCGCCTGACGCACGATTTGCGCCGCCAGTTGGTCGTGCGGCATACCTGCGCCGGAGAACAGTGGAAGCTTTTGTCCACGCAGGAGCGTGTTTACACCGTCAATCGTCGAAATACCGGTCTGAATGTAATCGCGCGGGTAAATACGAGCTGTCGGGTTGATTGGCTGCCCGTTGACATCACGATAGTTATCGGTCAAAGGTTCGGGACCGCCGTCAATCGGTGTGCCCAGTCCGTCGAAAATACGACCGAGCATTTCTTCGGCAACCGGCATATGCAGAGTGCTGCCGAGGAAACGGACACGCGTCCCATCAATGGACAAGCCCGTCGAACCCGCGAACACCTGCACTATCGCGAAGCCATCGCCGACCTCCAGCACACGCCCACGGCGGAACTGGCCGCGCGCATCCTGGATCTCAACCACTTCATCGTAGCTGATGTTGGCGCCGCCCTCCACGAGCATGATCGGTCCATCGATTCGACCGACGCCCACGACTTCCTGACCGCCTTGTACTGTTATTTCACTCATGATCTGTACTCCGCATCCAGTTTGCTCATCTGCTCGTCAAGCTGCTTTTGAATATCGTCCAGTTTTCCCAGTTCCTCGTTCGTCACGCTGGATTTTGCGCGAATGATGGTATCCACTACCGGCAAGTCGTGGATCAGGGAAATCGGAGCGCCGCGCCGGATGATGCTCATGCCGCGCTCATGGAAGTCGAGGACAAGTTCGAGCAGCCGGATCTGCTTCTCAACCGAAGAATAGGCATCCACGGAGTCGGTCGCGTTCTGCTGCAGGATACCCTCGCGGATGAGACGAGTGGTCTCGAGGACCATGCGCTCCGCAAAAGGCAGGGCGTCGGGTCCCACAAGCTTAACGATCTGCTGCAAACGGCTTTCCTCGCTCAGCAACTCCATGGCACGGTTGCGCATCCCCAGCCAGTCTTTGCCTGTTGTTTCGCGCCACCAGTTTGCGACGTCCTCGATGTATTCGCTATAACTATCCAGCCAGTTGATAGCAGGGAAGTGACGGGCGGAGGCAAGCGATTTATCCAGCGCCCAGAAGCAGCGGATGAAACGCTTCGTGTGCTGCGTAACCGGCTCTGAGAAGTCGCCGCCGGGAGGAGACACCGCGCCCACAATACTGACCGATCCCTGCGTACCGTTGAGGTTGTTCACGTATCCGGCTCGTTCGTAAAACTCTGCCAGACGACCCGCCAGATATGCAGGATATCCTTCTTCTGCGGGCATTTCCTCGAGACGACCCGAGACTTCGCGCAACGCTTCTGCCCAGCGGGAGGTTGAATCCGCCATCAACGCGACGTGGTAACCCATGTCGCGATAATACTCTGCGATCGTAATACCGGTATAAATACTGGCTTCGCGTGCTGCCACCGGCATATTGGAGGTGTTTGCAATCAGAACCGTGCGCTCCATCAAGGGGCGCCCGGACCTCGGGTCAACAAGGTGCGGGAATTCCTGCAACACCTCGGTCATTTCATTGCCGCGTTCGCCGCAGCCGATGTAAACGATGATGTCAGCATCCGCCCATTTGGCGATGCTGTGTTGTGTAACCGTCTTGCCAGAACCAAATGGACCCGGAATACCCGCTGCCCCACCCTTGGCAACCGGGAAGAACGTATCTAGGATGCGCTGTCCGGTGATCAGCGGAACGTCTACACCGCGGCGGTTAATGAATGGGCGCGGCCGGCGAACGGGCCAGCGCTGCAACATAACTACTTCTTTTTCCTCGCGGCCTCTCTTGAAGCGGGCAATCGGTTCATCAACTGTGTATTCGCCCTCCGCCGCAACCCACGTGATTTCTCCTTCATCGTCAGGATGAAGCATCACGCGGTGCTCGAAGGTGTCAGTTTCCATGACGATGCCAAGCACCATGCCGCCCTTGACCTGATCGCCGACACTAACTTTCGGCGTGAAATTCCACTTCTTCGAGCGGTTAATCGGGTCGAAGCGTGCGCCGCGATTGATGAACGAACCAACCGCATCCTCAATTAAGGGGAGCGGGCGCTGTACGCCGTCATAGATGCTTTGAAGCAAACCCGGTCCTAACTGCACGGAGAGGGGCAATCCGGTGCCAAAAATCGGCGCGCCCGTTTGCATACCCGAGGTCTCTTCATAGACCTGGACCGTCATCTGATCTCCTTTGAGACCGATCACCTCGCCGACCAGACGATCCTCCCCGACCTCGACGAGTTCCAGCATACCTACGTGACGGGATCCCCGTGCCCGTACCACGGGACCGCTAATCCAGGTAATTGTTCCTACTTGATCACTCATACTTTTTCTCCAGTCAACACTTGATACACCGAGGAGCGCAATACGCCTTGCAAACGGCGCAATCGAGTCTCCAGCGTATTATCGTAGTGTACTTTTCCATCGTTCGCATCGACAACAATGCCTGTCCCCTCTTCCAGTACATCGCCATCTTTGAATTCTCCATTAAGATCCCTGGAAATTTCTCTCAATACACCCTTTTTAAGGACTTTCTGTGTTGTTTCATCTGCCCTCACCTGTGCCGCATTGACCCGCAACTCTGACAGAGCCTCGCGAAGCAGCATGGCGGTAATCTCATCATAATCCGGGCGGTTTTGAACATCAGTCAGTTTCTCTCGCACTGCCTTGAAGACGCGCTCCAGCAGTTGTTCGCGATGAGTCAACTGTGAGGAACGGGCTTTCAATTGAGCTGTGGCTACAGCCTGCCCGCGCAGGCGCTCTGCCTCCTGGCGGGCACGGTCCAGGATGGCTTTACGCTCGGCTTCCGCCTGTTCCTGCGCGCGCCTTCGGATCGCATCCGCCTTTTCTTTTGCATCCGCTTTTATTTGATCTGCCTCATCGCGCGCTTCGGTCAGAATGGCACGCGCCAGCATCTCAATCTCTTGTGCTCCCGTATTCATAAGTCATTATCCAATCTACCGCTGTCCATTTTCAGATCATTATGCGGCACTCTGTGTTTTTCTGCGATCAACGAATAGCAAACGATTACAACTTGATTCCAATAGCGCGCAGGACAATTTCACCCAGGGACGCCTGCCCCTCTGGCACACCTTGTGGGGAAGGAATCTCCACCACCAGGGGAATGGTGCTGCGCAGTTTGAGATGTTCCATCCTGGCCGGGATGAGCTCCGCCACGTCCTGCGTGACGAGGACAATACCAACATCCTTCGCTGCCTGGACGTCATCCAATGCCTGGTTGACCTCAGCCGCGGTCGTGGCGGCTCGCCCACTTACTCCAGCGAGTGAGAAACCCAACACTGCTTCCGGGTGACCGATGACCAATACTTTCATAGAATCTCGTATCGGTAGGGCATACTTCCTACCCCTACGGGAGTACGAGGAAGGAAATGATCAAGCCGTAGATGGCGATCCCTTCCGACAGACCCACGAAGATCAGCGCGCGACCAAACGACTCGGGCTTTTCTGCTGTGGCGCCCACAGCAGCAGCACCAGAGCCACCTACTGCGATTCCTGCGCCGATGCATGCCAGACCGGTGGACAGAGCCGCCGCCAGCGTTGCATATTGATCTACTGCGCCTTCCTGCGCAGCACCCGCCGCCAGAACGGAGGAAGGTGAAGCCAGCCAGACCACAGCGAGCCCGGCAGCCATAATGCCGACTAAAAAGTTGAACGCATTAAACCCGGTCACCATCCTGGAAACCGCTTGTACAGGGCTGGCCTTTCCATTTTGGATCACATAGAGGACCGCAGGAATGACAGGGATCAACCCGACCAGTACAGCAAAGACTAAGAACATTGTTTATCTCCTTATACTTACAATTTTAGTTGAATTTTGATACTGCAGTTTCAGGGCAGGATAGATATATAGGAAGTTTCTACACCTACACATCCTCTCTCCTGGGAGTCAACGTTAGAGGCTCAAAGCGCATGCCTCCACCGTGGAAGAACTTACCCAAAATTTCGTAATAGTGCAAACGCATCGTCTGGATGCCTACGATCAAGCCTTCGAAACCAATAATGAACAGATTCCCGATCAGGATGGTGATCCAAAAACCCAAGTCTGCCTCTTCGCCTGCCAGGGAAAAGATGGCAAGACTCAAACCGCCGTGCGCCACTGCAAACGCGCCGACGCGTACAAAGGAAAGTGTATTGCTGAGCAGGCTGATAAATGACTCGAACAGGTCCATGAACGATTGAACGACGAACATCAGGAACCCGCCGACTCCACTTCCTTCGATCGGGCGGTGGCCTTCCATCCAGTTGCGGAGAGCGCCTGAGAACATCACCAGTAAACCAAAGACCAGCAAGACCAGAGTCCACGGCAGCGGCAGAGAAGCAATTCCAACGGCCACCTTCGGGGCAATCGCTGTCGTACCCAGGAACGATCCCAGCAAGGCAAGAAAGGCAATATAGAAGATAAACATAACAATGCCCGTATGACCAAACACCAGATGAGGCCAATCTCTGGCACGGATATTGTTGAACATGCCGAGCAGGAAACTGAGCATCAGGATCACAATGCCCGCATCGATGGCAAGACTCAATACCGGCAGGATTTCGTTAATCGGGCTAAGCCACGGGGCTTCAAAATGGAAACCAAGATACTCCTCAATAAGGTGTCCTTCAAAACCAAAGATACTACCGTAGAGGAAACCAAAGATCGCCGCTGAGGCACCACAATAGGCAATCAGCAATCCCAGGCTGGACATCGCTTTGAGGATGACACCTCGGTCGATCAGCAGTCCAAGCACAAGCAATACCAACCCCTGACCGAGATCGCCAAACATCGCTCCGAACAGGAGGGGGAACGTAAACGCCATCAGCCAGGTCGGGTCCAGTTCACCATAGCTTGGTCGTCCATACTGCGTAACCAGCATCTGGATCGGGCGCAGCCACTTATTTGTCGTCAGCGCGACAGGCACATTTGTATGATGCCCGGAGCGCTCGGTGGGAATTGCTTCGATGAGGATTTCCGGAGAAGCCTGTTTAAGGCGTTGTGTGAGCAGTCCTAGATCAGCCGTGGGCACCCAACCCACGACAACATACGTATGACGAAGCTGCCCAAAGCGGACAATGGCATCTGCCATGCTGCGGCTGACATGCACATCCCACAACATCTGATTCAGCTCCTGCCTGTGCGTACCGGAGAGATTCCTTAAGTTTGCTTCCAGTTCAGAGATCTTCTGTTTCGAAACTTCAATTGCTTTACGGATCGACCCTGTGATCACTGCCGGGGTACCTTCAAACTCTTCGGGCAGGCTCAGCGGATTCAGATAGGCACTTTTGGCGGCGCGGTCGATAATATCGGAGTTGCTGCGCGGTCCCAGAAGCCACACAACAGGCCGTTGCGTATCTTCCCGCAACGTGAAGAACACATGCGGGACTCGGGAGAGACTTGTCTCCAGTCGGTGTACATTCGCCGCCGGGAGCACGCCAAGGATGGAATGTAAAAAGCTGGACTTACGTAAAGCACTGACTTCCACGTTGACATCTGCAATGGGCTCCAGCTGGTGGAGTTGGCTTTCCAGCTGCTCCAGGCGCTTCCTTTCACTGTTCAACTGGTCGCTTGTGCTCTTCACCTCATTTTCGACCCGCTCCACAGATGGGCGCACCGTGTCCAGATCGACCATGTTGTCAAAATCATAAGACCCCGTATAGCTCTCTGTCAGGTTCAGGGTTTGCATAATGGTCTGGATGCGGCGTTCCAGTGCGGAATAACCGGCGGCTCGTTCCTGCCAGGTGCTGGGACCCAGATTCTCCAACCCCAGATAGGTACTATCCATCTGGTGGAATACCCCATGGCCACTCAGCACCTTCGCGACCGCCACTAGATCCTTGGAAGGGATGATCAGCTCAACTTCAGTCATTTCTCTCGGAAAAAACATAGTATCTCCATGTAGAGGACAAATGAGTCTCTTACTAGATTTTGAATGCCTTCTACCCGCGCTTTAACTCGGCGGGTTGGTCTTTAATAAGAACGGACGATATTCCTCGTCCGGAATATTGGACGACTTTGCTTCGATCAGGATGATCAAATCCTGCACTTCGAGATCACTCAACACGAGGAACGCCAGGGGGATCCCGATGTGGAAGGGATTCCCTACAAACGCCGCCAGGCATTGTTTCATGACCTGGCGCTTGAGTTGATATTCCAGCCTGGGCAGACCCGTCTGCGGATTCTCAAGCAGGGAGCTGGCATCGGTAATTTCGGGATAAATGCGCGTGATGATGGAAGCAATATCTGCCCCTGCGGCAATCGCGCGGATATCCGTGTCGTGCACCCTGTAACCAAACGGAAGGGTATAGTTTATGATCTCTTCTTCAGAGAGTTTGTGGTACACCTTGTAACGAATCGCCCATAGCAGGTTGTTCATATCCAGGAGCGAGCCAATAATTTTCGTGCCCTGCTCGCGGTCTTGCCCACTTAACTTCTTTGTTTCCGCCCACAAACGACGCCAGTACCCCAGGTCCAGCGCCACCTCAAGCGGAAAAAGATTCTGCTCGGCAGAATAGCGTCTCATCGCGAAGGAAAGGGTTTCTTCGTAGGGTGTGCCGCGCAGCAGATCCACCGCTGTCCCCACGCTGCCCGATTCAACCATCGCCTGCGCGGGCAACGCCGCAGCAGAGCCCATAGGGAAAAGCACATCGCGTACCCGATCCCAGAGGGTTATTTCCGTGGTGTTCCATGAGGGAACAGTCACCAGTGCCCGCAGCACGGCTTTCAGATTGCCAATTTCATAATAACGGTATAACTGTTTAACGAGAGGACGCGTGTTCTCTGGCGCCATCTGGATTACGCTGTAATACGCCTCAGCTAATTTTCGTTTGACCTGGCTGATCACCCGCTTGGAGTTGATCTCTTTATCTTTAAGAGTATCCAGATAAGGTCCGTATGAAGTGGTCTTGAGTGTACTAAATAGGGTTTGGAAATCCGGAGAATCGCTTAACCGCATCATGTCCTGCGGCGTGAGCAAGTCAGAATACATTGCCCGGACGCGCGCACTGATCGCTGCATAGCCTGTTACACCGCCACTAGCCATGAATTACGCCCTGCCAATGACGCGTTCTAACACGTACGCTACAGCCTTATCGAAGTTGACACTGGCTTTGGCTTCGACCTCACTGTTCTTCCGTTCTACCTCTGCCAGCACTTCGTTTGCCTGATCCGCGGACTGCGCCTCGGCAATGATCCGGCGCGCCTCTTCCTGCGCCTCGGCTTTCGCCTTTGCGATCAATGCCTGCGCTTCCTGCTCGGCAGCTCGCGGAAGCTCCTGCGCCTCACGCTGTGCCTTTTCCTGAACTTCCTGAGCTTGTTTCTCGATTTCTAGCACCTGCTGGATATGCTTTTCATTCATTTGAAATTCACCTCTCTAGAATGCGCAATTGTAAAGTAAAAAGAGTTCATCATCAAGGCTTGCACCGCATTATGGCGGCACTGCGTAAAAAAATCTGGTCTGCGGCGGCAAATCAGATTCTTTTGGCTTAGATTGTGTTATTATGCACAATTATAATGAAGAAACTCACAAATGTCAATTAGAAATATGAAATTGCTCTGTGGCAAATATCCTTAATACACACAATTTCTTCATAGTTTCGCGACCTTATCCTGACAGTTCTTCACTATACTGATCCGCAATAAATGTCAGAGTATATCAAGATATACTGATGGAAGGGTTTGTGAAATGTCAAAAACAATTATGGTCGTGGATGATGAAAAACGATTGGTTTCCCTGGTCGAGAGCTACCTCAGCCAGGAAGGCTACCGCGTGGTGACTGCCCATAATGGGAAAGACGCGCTTGGAGTCGCGCATCGCGAAAAACCGGACCTGATCGTCCTCGATGTGATGATGCCTGAAATGGACGGCTATGAGTTCATGCGTATGCACCGCGCCGAGAACAATACGCCCATTATCCTGCTCACGGCGCGCGTAGACGATGAAGAAAAAGTGATCGGGTTGGAGATCGGCGCCGACGATTACATGACCAAACCCTTCCGCCCGCGCGAACTGGTGGCGCGCGTACGCGCAGTCCTGCGCCGCGTGGGCAATGCCCATCCTTCAGGGAAGGTATTAAGAGCTGCGGATGTTGTCCTGGATCGCGATAGCCGCACCGTGCGGGTCGCCGAACAATTCGTGGACCTCACCCCCTCCGAGTTCGACATCCTGACCGCGTTGATGACATCGCCTGGACGAGTCTATTCTCGCCTGGACCTGCTGGACATCATTCAGGGTGTGCGCTACGAGGGCTATGAACGCACGATCGATACGCACATCAAAAACCTGCGCGGAAAAATCGAGATAAACCCACGTGATCCACAGTATGTAGAAACCGTGTATGGGGTTGGTTACCGCTTCAAAAGGCTCTGATTGGAATGCGTTCCATCTCATCGAAACTCATCCTCGCCTTCCTGAGCATTGGCGTTGTCAGCGTCCTGGTTATTGCTGTCACCGCCGTCTGGAGCACACGAGCGGAGTTCATTCGATTCCTGACGGATCAGACGCAGACCGACATTGTCACCCGGCTTTCCGACTACCACCGCACGTATGGTTCCTGGGAGCGGGTGGAATCTATTTTCATCTATGGCAATGATGAACAGCCTTCGGGGCCTGGTCCGCACAGGAGGCCGTTGCCATTTGCGTTTGCCAGCGCAAACGGACGCATCATCGTTCCCAACGGAAGCTATCATCGCGGTGAGAAACTTCCTGCCGCCGCTCTGGAAGATGGTATACCGATTACAGAAGATGGCAAGGTAATCGGGTATCTGATCCCTCTGCGTGCCCAGTTTGAAGGCGCACCCCGCGAATTAGAATTCATCCAGCGGATTAACCGATTGTTGTTCTATGGTGCATTGATCGGGG
>DATFHE010000198.1:0-8419 GCA_035248745.1 Anaerolineales bacterium
GATGCCGCGTACATGGATATTGTCCCGTTACTGGAAGAACGTACCGAGCCTGGCAGTATCATCGGTCTGACCGGCGGCGGCAACGTCGGTTACTTTATTCAGGATCGCACAATTGTCAACATGGACGGATTAATCAACAGCTACGACTATTTTCAAGCGCTGCAAACCCACACCGGTGGCGAATATCTTCAAAATATCGGCATGGACTATGTACTTGCCAATCCGATCATTCTGGATCAGCAACCCTACAAAGGGCAGTTCAATGAATATTTGGAGCCACTCAAGGTCTATTACGGCGGAAAGCAGCTCATGCATTTCCGCACTCCTCCAGAGGAATGAAAATCCAGTTTCCCTCCAGCCTTAACTTTCTCGTTGCAGGCTCATAACTTCATGTTTCGAAGGCGTCCTTTTGGTGTAACCCTGCTCCTATGGCTGGTGTTAAGTCTATCAGCCTGGGGAGCAGTCCGGCTGATCGCCGCGCTGCGCTTTTGGAATATGCTGAACGAGTTTGAGGCGCGTCTCAGCCCGGTATATTTCTCCATAACCGGTGCAACCTGGATTATTATCGGTGTGCTGCTTTTGTGGGGTTTATTCCGCGGAACCATGTGGACATATTGGGCGATACCGGCATCCATCACGCTATGGATCGTTCAATACTGGATCGAGCGAATCGTTTTTCAATCGTCCAGGGCGAACGTCAGCTTTGCACTCCTCTTCACGATCCTGTTATTCATCCTGACTCTCATCAGTGTATTCAACCGGAAGACCAAGGAATTTCTTATCAGAAGCGAGGACCATGAGCAACCAGACAAGTATTCAGATACTGCGTGAACACAAATCCAGGTCGCGACTGGGTGGGGGGCAGGAACGTATTGATGCACAGCACAAAAAAGGACGCCTGACCGCCCGGGAGCGAATCGACCTTTTACTGGATAAGGGTTCGTTCCGGGAGCTGGACGCTTTCGTCCAGCATCGCACCCATGACTTCAACCTCGACGGCCAGAAGTTTATGAGCGACTCCGTCGTAACCGGTTGGGGCACCATTGAAGGCCGCCTCGTCTACGTTTTTTCACAGGACTTTACCGTGTTTGGCGGCAGCCTCGGTGAGGTTCACGCGGAGAAGATCTGCAAGATCATGGATCTGGCGATGAAGAACGGTGCCCCGGTCATTGGTCTGAACGATTCCGGCGGCGCGCGGATTCAGGAAGGAGTCGTGGCTCTCGGCGGCTATGCGGACATTTTCCTGCGCAACACTCTGGCGTCCGGCGTCATCCCGCAAATTTCAGCCATTATGGGACCCTGCGCAGGCGGCGCGGTGTATTCCCCGGCGCTGACCGATTTCATTTTTATGACGCGAAACACCTCTTATATGTTCGTAACCGGACCAGATGTCGTCAAGACAGTCACGCATGAGGAAGTATCCTTTGAAGACCTGGGTGGCGCCAGCGTCCACTCGGAGAAATCGGGTGTCTGCCACGTGGCGGCGGACAGCGAAGCTGATACGCTCTACCTCATCCGTAAACTCTTGGTGTACCTTCCTCAGAACAATATGGAAGATCCGCCCTTCATGCAGGGCGATGATCCACTGCGGATGGATGAGCGCCTGGATTCGATTATTCCTGATGATCCGAATAAGCCGTATGACATCAAAGAAGTCATTCGTATGATCGTGGATGGCGGGCAATTCTTTGAGATCCATGAAAATTACGCGGCGAATATTGTGGTTGGGTTTGCTCGGCTGGGCGGGCACTCGGTGGGGATTGTGGCGAATCAACCGGCCGTTCTGGCGGGCGTTCTCGATATCGACGCCAGCGAGAAAGGCGCGCGTTTTGTCCGCTTCTGTGATTCGTTCAATATCCCGATCATTACCTTTGAAGATGTGCCGGGCTTTTTGCCGGGGACCAACCAGGAGCATCACGGCATCATCCGTTCGGGGGCGAAATTGCTTTATGCCTATTGTGAGGCGACCGTCCCAAAGCTGACCGTCATCACGCGCAAAGCCTACGGCGGCGCCTACTGCGTGATGTCCTCGAAGCACATCCGCAGCGACTTGAACCTGGCGTGGCCCTCCGCGGAGATCGCGGTGATGGGTCCGGACGGCGCGGTGAATATTATCTTCCGCAAAGAGCTGGAGAAGGCTAAGGACCCCGTTCAGAAGAAAGCTGAATTGGTCGGTGAATACCGCCGGAAATTTGCCAGCCCCTACGTCGCCGCGGAGCGCGGTTATATCGATGATGTCATCGAGCCGAAAGAGACGCGTCCGCGCTTGATCAACGCGCTGGAGATGTTGAGCAACAAGCGCGATTCCAACCCGGCAAAGAAACACGGGAATATTCCGTTGTAGTGTCACACTTGCACTTCGATTTGCTTGGCAAATCGTGCCGGTGCAAGTGTTGCGAGGGACGAAGTGAAGACGCAATCTCCTCGAATCAAACAGGAGATTGCCACGCCCTTCGGGCTCGCAATGACATGGAGATGCTATGTTCAAAAAAGTTCTAGTTGCCAATCGTGGAGAGATCGCGGTGCGCATCATCCGTGCCTGCCGGGAGCTGGGGATCGAGACGGTCGCCGTCTATTCCGAAGCGGATCGCCACGCGTTACACGTCCGCTATGCAGATGAAGCCTATTTGCTGGGACCGGCTCCGTCGCGTGAGTCCTATCTGCGCGCAGACAAGATCATCGACGTCGCTCGTCGATGTGGTGCGGACGCGGTCCATCCCGGCTACGGATTCCTGGCAGAGCGTGAAGATTTCGCCGCGGCGTGTGCGGACGCGGGGATTGCCTTTATCGGTCCCAAGCCATCCTCCATCGCGGCAATGGGGGATAAAGCGGAAGCGCGGGCAACCGTGATCAAGGCAGGTGTGCCGGTGGTGCCGGGCACCGAGGACGTAGGCAACATGACAGATGAGGAGCTGCTCGGCAAAGCATCTCAGATCGGCTTTCCGCTTCTGATCAAGGCGACGGCTGGGGGCGGCGGAAAAGGCATGAGGGAAGTCGAAAGCTTGGAGGACATGCCGACCCTCCTGCAGTCCGCGCGGCGAGAAGCGGAATCGGCGTTTGGCGATGGCAATGTCTATCTCGAGAAGCTGCTGGAAGGCGCACGGCATATCGAGATCCAGATCCTTGCCGATACCCATGGGAATGTGCTTCACCTCGGGGAACGCGAGTGCTCCCTGCAGAGGCGCCACCAGAAACTGTTGGAGGAGGCGCTTTCCTCAGCCGTGGACGACGATTTACGTGAGAAGATGGGAAGTGTAGCTGTCAAAGCTGCCAAAGCCGTCGACTACGTCAACGCGGGTACGATCGAATTCCTGCTGGATAAGGATAAGAATTTTTACTTCCTCGAGATGAACACGCGCTTGCAGGTGGAGCACCCGGTTACGGAGATGGTCACCGGCATCGATATTGTCAAGGAACAGATCCGGGTTGCACGCGGGCGCACACTGAGCTACAAGCAGGAGGATGTAAACTTCAACGGGCATGCCATCGAGTGCCGCGTCAACGCCGAAGATCCATATAACAACTTCCTGCCCTCCACCGGACGCATCACCCACAGCCTCCTCCCAACCGGTCCGGGCGTGCGTGTAGACACAGGTGTGTATCCCGGTTTTGAGATCACCCCGTTTTACGACCCGATGATCGCAAAGCTAATTGTATGGGGTGAGACACGAGCCCAGGCTATCCTGCGCATGCGGCGCGCCCTGGAGGAGTATCGCATCGTTGGTGTGCGGACGAATATCCCCTTTCATCAAACGATGATGGACTCGCACCGTTTTATGGGCGGGCAGTACGATACGCGTTTCGTTGAGGAACGCTTCTCCATGGATGATGCCGGGGAGGGTAAAGACGCTTATGCAGAGACGGCTGCCATCCTGGCGACGCTGGTAGCGCACCGCGAAACCGAGCGCTCTGCCAATATTGTCAACCGCAATGAGCGCGATACCAGCAACTGGAAGTGGGTGGGACGCTGGGAGCGAATGCACCGGTAATGTGGAGCGCCAACGTTCAGGCGATGAGATAAATACATGAAATATATAGCCACAGTGGAAGACAAACAATTTCTGGTTGAAATCATCGACGACAAACACATCAGCGTCGACGGAAAGATGTATGAGGTCGATTTTGAGTCTGTCAGCGGGCAGCCTGTGTACTCCCTCATTGTCGATGGGAAATCGCACGAGGGCTATGTTGCGCAAGGCGACGACAACTGGCAGGTACTTTTGCGCGGGCGGCTATATCCGATCCTTGTGGAGGATGAACGCGAGAAGCGATTGCGGAGCGCAGCGGGCGGGGGTGTGGCAGAGACCGGCGAATTCCACCTGCGAGCGCCGATGCCTGGGCTGGTGGTCACCATTCCGGTGGAAGAGGGGCAACAGGTCAAAAAGGGACAAGTGCTGCTGATCCTCGAATCCATGAAAATGCAAAATGAATTGAAATCCCCGCGCGATGGAACGATTGGGCGTGTGCGTGTAAAGGCTGGTGAAACCGTCGAGCAGAAACAAACGTTGTTGAGCGTCATCTGATGTCTGACGGCGGGCGGGAGACAGAAGCCAAATTTTACGTTCGCGGCCTGGAGCGGGTCAGATCGCGTCTGGAAGCACGGAACGCCCGACGGATTCAGGAACGCATTCTGGAAACTAACATCCGTTTTGACCTTCCGGGAGCACCACTCCGCGCGGAAGGGAGAGTCCTTCGACTGCGGCAGGACGCCAGCACAAAATTAACCTATAAGAGCGCCAGCACAAATGAGCAGGGAGTTCTCAGCCGGGAGGAGATTGAATTTGGTGTGGATGATTTTGACAAGGCAAAACGATTTCTGGAGGCGCTCGGCTATCAGAAACTGATCTATTACGAAAAGTATCGCACAACGTATGAATGGAACGATGCCTTCATTATGCTCGACGAGCTGCCTTACGGAAGCTTTGTTGAAATCGAAGGTGGAACGGTTGGTAGCATACGGGCTATAGCAGATCAACTCAATCTGAAATGGGAAACCGCGGTAGGAACAAGCTACACTGCCCTGCTGGAAAGAGTGCGAACGAATCTGCATATAGCATTTGAGGACTTATCGTTTGCAGAATTTAGTGGCGTTCAGGTGGATGCCGTTCATTTGAATGTTCACGCAGCCGATGCGTAGTGTAAGGAAAAGGCACGCATTGAATTTTCCGTAAAAAGCACGTATACTGCTATTACTCCTTCCAAAACCAATCAAAGAAGAAAGGGCCTGCCTCATGCACAAGCATTCACCTGTTAATTGCTTTGTTCCTCCTCATATTCTGAAAAATATAGCGGCGAATGGCACGCCGAGTCAGAAGGTGCTGGCGATGGATACGCTTAAGCTCTCTGCTCAGATGCGCGGCCAGCGGCAGGCTCTGGCTGATTTTAACGCGGCGACATTCCGTGTGGCGGTGGGCAGCAAGGATCGCGTGATTTATGATGCCCGGAACGGCTCAAGCCTTCCGGGTACTGTAGTTCGTAAGGAAGGGGAAAGCCCTCTGGCGGATGTGGCAGTGAACGAAGCGTATGACGGCAGCGGCGCGACGTATGATTTGTACAACAATGAATACCAGCGCAACTCGATTGATGGGAATGGGATGCGCCTGGACTCCACTGTCCATTACCGGAAAGGCTACGACAACGCCTTCTGGGACGGCGAGCAGATGGTCTATGGGGATGGCGATGAAGACATACCGGAAGATGAGCGTCTTTTCAACCGCTTTACGATTGCGATCGATGTTATCGGTCATGAGCTGACGCATGGTGTGACACAATTCGAAGCCAAACTGCAATACTTTCAACAGCCAGGCGCTTTGAATGAGTCCATGTCTGATGTGTTCGGTTCCCTTGTGAAGCAGTATCAGCTGCAACAACTTGCCAGCGAAGCGGACTGGATCATTGGGGCAGGGCTGCTCACCGAAAATGTAAACGGGGTCGGCATCCGTTCGATGAAAGCCCCTGGCACTGCCTATGACGATCCGGTACTGGGTAAGGACCCGCAGCCGGCTCATATGAGGGATTACGTCTCGACCATTAGCGACAACGGCGGCGTCCACATCAATTCCGGGATTCCGAATCGTGCGTTCTATATTACGGCAGTGGAATTGGGTGGTTTCGCCTGGGAGCGGGCAGGGCAGATCTGGTATGTCACGTTGAAGGATAAGCTCACAGCAAACTCGCGCTTCCAGGATTGTGCAAACCAGACCTATCAGGTCGCGGGACAATTATTCGGGGCAGGCAGTATTGAGCAACAGGCGGTCCGAAAGGGTTGGGCGGAAGTCGGGTTGAATGTGGATGGCGGGGGGACACCTCCCACAGAACCGGGTGGTGGATGCCTCGAGGCGCTGCTGCGGATGATCGGCGCCGCGCCCGCAAAGACATAGCGAGGAAACGAATGGACGTCGAACGGATCAAATTTGAACGTACGGGCGGATTCGCCGGCATGACGATTGCCAGAGATCTTAAAATCGATGAGCTGTCGGAAGAACAGGCTCATCGATTATCCGAGATGCTTGACGAGCTTGATTTCCGGGAACTGCCTGAGCAAATGTTGGACGTCGAGGACATGCCGGATCAATTTACCTATGTCATTACGGTCGAAACAAAAAAGTGGGAGCATACGGTCTCCATCGGCGATGCCTCTGCGCCTGAGAAAATGCAGGAACTGCTTCAGTTCCTCAACCGTCTGGCGAGGAAGCAGAAAAAACAATAGGGTACATGCAGAACAAAAAACTCTTTGGTGGTATTGAGGCAGGTGGGACAAAGTTTGTATGTGTGGTCGCCAGCGCACCCCATCACATCGCTGACGAAATCCGATTTAAAACGACCACACCCGAAGAGACGCTGGGCAGAGCGATTCGATTCTTTCAGCCTTTCGTTTCGTCCGGACAGATTAATGCCATCGGCGTTGGGTGTTTTGGTCCGCTTGATGTAAACCCTGAATCCTCCACGTATGGTTTCATTACAGCCACGCCCAAACAAGGCTGGAGCAACACAAATGTGCTGGGAATTCTGCGGGGCGCATTGGGCATAAAGATCACGTTGGATACAGATGTCAATGTGGCTGGGCTGGGCGAATACAAATGGGGCGTAAGTAAAGGATCTGACCCATCGCTTTATCTGACGATTGGCACCGGCATCGGCGGGGGTTACATCAAGGATGGTCGATCGCTGATCGGGTTGCTCAGCCCCGAGATGGGGCACATCCGCATCCCGCACAACCGCGAGCTGGACCCGTTCGTCGGGAATTGTCCCTTCCACGAAGACTGTTTCGAAGGCCTCGCCAGCGGACCTGCCATCGAGAAACGGATGGGAATGGCAGGAGCCATGATCCCCGAAAACGATCCATTCTGGAATCTCGAAGCTGATTACATCGCCTCTGCACTGGTGAATTACATCCTGACACTTTCTCCAAAGAAAATCGTGCTCGGCGGTGGCGTGATGCAGCGCGGGTTCCTGTTTCCGAAAATTCGCTGGCGCGTTCGTGAGCTATTGAATGGGTATGTTTCCAGTAAAAGCCTGCTTGAACATATTGATGACTACATCGTGCCGCCGGGACTTGGAAATCAGTCCGGCAGCCTGGGAGCCATTGCGTTGGCGATGCAATTGAATCATCAATGACCCTCGCAGTTGAGCGAGGGTCATCTTTGTTTAAGGCGCGGGCCAGGGAATAATGGCTGGCTCCGAGAATCCATGTTTTTCAACCGTATAAAGCTTGCCTGATGAGGGCTGGGCACAGCCCGCTTCATCCCGCACTGTATAGCTGGTGGAGTTCTGGTCGGGGTAAGAATCTGTCCACCATTTATAAAAGGTGTCCTGGCAGACGAACAATTCAAGCAGGTAGCCTCGATCGTCATCCAGCGTCATCTCTACCCTGTTCCAGCTGATCGTAACGTGATTCCCATCCCGGACTGCCGTCACATTCCCCGGCGGGCCGTACATGTTGCTCCCGATGGACTGCAGGTTAAGTTCCTTATATGCCACCGTGGAAACATCTCCCACGACATCCACCACGGAGGGCGCGACCCAGCAAAAGTAGTTCAGCTTATCGAACTTGATATACAACCAGTTGCTGTAGATAAATCGGCCGCGTACGGTCCCTGCATCGCCAGGGTACAGATCGGCGGCGTGCAGATAGGCAACAGCGGGACCATAGCGGCAATGCGCCTGTTTATTGACGGTCACACTGGGAAAGTTAAAGGTTGGCGTTGCAGTGACGGTTGGCGATAACTCGATGGTTGGCGTTAACGTCAGAGTAGGCTCGGATGTGGTTGTCGGCGTAGCGCTGGATGTAAACGTCGGTTCCGGTGTCTCAGTCGATTCCTCTGTCGCCGTGGCTGCAGGTATTGTGGAAGTCGGTTGCTGGGTGGAGGGTGCACAGGCAGACACGAACAGGAAGATCAGTCCAATGATCTTATAGACT
>DATFHE010000199.1:0-4327 GCA_035248745.1 Anaerolineales bacterium
AGCCTTTTTCCTCTGAAATCTCCTCCACTGGCCGTCCTGAAATCCTGCGTTTGAAGCACAGGTTTGGTATATGGTTTGGGGTTGCACTTGGGTTTGCCTTTGCCATCTTTGCCTGGGGCATAGATGCGTATTCACTTGACCGGATGAACGGGCTATACCCCTGGCTGAAACTTCTCGGGGGCGTCCTTCCCTGTGTAATCGTCGGAGGGTTAACGGGTTGGCTTTCTGCCCGGTTGGATAAGCCTCTCTTCGCTATGTTGTTATGGGGAGCAGCAGCCTCTGTATTCGCCTGGCTCACTGTGAATCTGCCTCTGCAGATCACGCCGCGTATTTTGAGCCTTGCGGAACCCGGGATTCAGGATTTGCTGCATTACACTTATTACCAAGCATTTTCGGCGCGCCTGGGGATTGCGTATGTCTGGATCGCCATCTTTGTATGCCTTGCAGGGCTTCTCCAAATTCCATTTAGCGATTCCGCCATATTTTCCACGTCATTTTTAGGGAAGCTCTCGCCACTCCTGGTCACGCTGGTCTTGATGGCAATTTGCGGAACCATCGTGGACGGGCTGAATAATGAATTACTCCGTTCCCCGGTTGATGCGCTCAACACCACAATTCAGTTCGCTCTGGACAACCGTGGGAAGGAGGTTCCCACCGCCGAATCACGTCGGATGCGCTTGAGCGCATTGCGCAGTGTGGATGATCTCATCACGCCGCAACGTAAGTTCATTGTGAGCGGCTACGACCAGTTTCTGGAGCAAGTCTATGTATTGGCGCGATTTGAGAAAGCCTGGGTGGAGTGTGAACTGGTTGTGGACCAACTCCTGAACTGCGAGCAGGTGGGAAGCCCTCGCTAGTGTGACATTTGTACCTGACTTGTGTCTATTTGTGCAAAATTTCCTTTTATGGTAGAGTTAATGCAGAATTTCACATTAACGAGAGCGAATGTCCATGAACGCGAATAGAATTCCAGACATTATTATTGGGCGTCTGCCAGTTTATCTACGCGCCTTACAGCAATTATCCGAAAAAGGAATACTTACGACCTCTTCGCAGGAATTGGGCGAAATCATTGGCATTTCTGCTGCTCAAATCCGTAAGGATATCTCTCAGTTCGGGGAATTTGGCAAACAAGGTACAGGGTATTCCATCCCTTTTCTGATCGAACGCTTGCGCGATATTCTCAAAGTGGATCGTGTCTGGGAAGTGATCATTGTGGGTATGGGTGATATAGGGCATGCCCTCGCCCGCTACAATGGTTTCGCCAACCGCGGCTTCCACATCAGCATGGTGTTTGATAATGACCCCGAAAAGATTGGTCAAAAGGTGGGAGAGTATGAGGTCCACGATACGGCAACACTGCCAGAAAAGGTAAAACAGAACAAGATCAAGATTGCCATGCTCGCTGCACCCGCTGTCTCCGCCCAGGAAATCACAGATCTACTGGTCAAAGCGGGCATAAAGGCGATCGTAAACTACGCGCCGACCAGCTTGAACGTGCCGAGCGGCGTGCGCGTGCAATACATCGACCCTGTCACCCATTTGCAGCGCATGACGTATTATCTCGATTAATGACGATGGAAAACCAAAAGGCGCCCATGCGTGGGCGCCTTTTTGTTTCTCGTTACACCTGCGGCAGGCTGCGCCGCAAAATGTTGTACATGGGAATTGCTTTTACGGCTCCTTCCACAACACAAGTGGACGGGTTATCCACCAAGTATGCCGGAATTCCCAGCGATTTGGTAAGCAATTTATCCACGCCGCGTAATAATGCCCCGCCGCCGCATAACGCCACACCGCGATCGATAATATCTGCCACAAGTTCAGGAGGCGTTTTTTCCAGTACGCGGCGCCCCGTTTCCACGATGGATTTCAGAGGATCCTGTAAGGCTTCGACGATCTCGCCTGTCGTCAACGTAACCGGGCGCGGCAACCCCGTCACCTGATCCTGTCCCTGCACTTCCATGCTGTTTTCCGTATCCTGAGGGACGGCGGCGCCGATGCGCATTTTGAGCTGTTCTGCCGTGACCTGACCGATCACGATCCCATACTTTCGGCGCACGTAATTGACAATAGCTTCATCCAAGTCCATGCCACCGGAGCGCAGCGTTTCCGCAGAAACAATGCCATACATCGCCATGACTGCTGCTTCCGTACAGCCGCCGCCGAGACAGATCACCATATTCCCGGAGGGCGAATTGATGGGCAGGTCCACTCCGAGGGCTGCTGCGAGAGGCTGTTGAATCAGGTATGCTTCGCGGCTGCCAGCTTCCAATACAGCTTCATAGACTGCACGGCGCTCCACGCTTGTGACCCCATAAGGAACAGAGATCATCACGCGCGGCCGGAAGATGCGCATGGACCCGCTGACGCGCTGCAGCAAATAGGATAACAGCGTTTCCGTGATCTCATAGTCCGCAATCACTCCGTTTTTTAGAGGACGCGCCACTTCGATGCTTTCGGGCACGCGCCCGTACATATCGCGCGCTTCCTGCCCCACCGCCACCATTTTCTGATCGGCAACTTCAATTGCCACAATGGTCGGCTCCTCCGAGAGGACCTGCGTACTATCTGCGAGGCGGGTAAACATAGTGCCCAGGTCAATGCCTAGGTCTTTTGAAAACATTGCCACAGTGCCTGCAATTCTTAGAATTGAATTCTATTGTTGGAGAGCCAACCAGCTACATTTTCCGGAAAGACAGTCTGATGATGAGAAACGATTTTATGGGGATGAGTCATAGAAAATTCTCCGGCGTCACGGTCGTTGCTGTAGAGTGTAGCATCAAATCCGTCATCCATGCCTCCCGCGAAAATTCTGGTTACGTACAAGAACCCGGATAAGGTCTTTATCCGGGCGGATGTGTTATTTTTCATTGTAATTAATCTGCTTCGTGAGGAGCAGCACAATCAAACTAATAATACCTTATACAACCTTCATTGTCTAGTTGCAACGTGCCGCGCAATTCACGAGCTGAACTAAAATTTGATTTTAACAAGTACTTCCAAACGCCTGGCTATAACTGCAGAGGCGGCAAAATATCTCTTGACCAAAAACCTTGTCAATCGCGCAGGTTAGACTATACTAGCCACGAAAATTTTGCTGGCCCAAGGAGAGAGACATGCTTCCTCACGGAGACGAACAGCCCCCCAGTAAGCGCTTGAAACGGTATTGGAAAATTGCCGTCCTGGCTAATATCAAGGACGATTCGCTTCCCAAGCCCGAGGGCGTCCCACCGGATGCTTTCGCAGACTTCGACCACATTGAAACCATCGATTCAATTCGAGCCGCCCTCGAGACGGATGGACACCAAACTGTCTTCATCCACGCGAACAGGGATCTTCCCTTTGCGCTACGAGAGGAAAAACCTGATATCTGCTTCAACATCGCAGAAGGACTCGGCGGTGACGCTCGCGAGGCACAGATCCCGGCATTGTTGGAAATGATGCAGATTCCCTACACCGGGTCGCGCGTGCTGACCAACGGCATCTCGCTTGATAAAACGCTCACCAAACGCATTTGGCGCGACCGGCGCCTTCCTGTTGCCCCTTTCCAGGAATTTAGTTCTGGAGATGAGCCTATCCGTCCCGAGCTTAAGTTTCCACTGTTTGTGAAGCCGTCGCGCGAGGGCACGGGCATGGGTGTGGATATGAATGCCATTGTCAAAAGTGAGAAGGAATTACGCGAACGCGCGATGTATATCATCGAAACATACCACCAGCCTGCGCTGGTGGAAACGTTCCTGCCAGGCCGTGAATTTACCGTGGGCATCATGGGGCGCTCCGATGCAAAACTATATTCACGCCATCCGGAATGGTATGAGAAGGACGGCTTCCATCGCTTTCCCATTCTCGAGCTGGATATGACACGTTCGGTCACCCCTCAAGTGTACAGTCAGGCTTCGAAGTCGAAAGATGTGGGCGAGGAGGGCGCGCCGGGCTATATCTGCCCTGCCAATATCGAACCAGAACTCGAAAAGAAACTCAAGTACTTTGCTCTGCGGGCGCACCAGTTGCTTTATGCATTGGATGTGTCGCGCACCGATATCCGCCTGGATGAAGACGGCAACCCGCGACTCCTGGGAATCAACACCCTGCCGGGACTCACACCCGATTACAGCGACCTCTGCCTGCAAGCCAAAGCCGAAGGGATTCGCTATGAAGATTTGATCCTGGATATCCTCTATCTCGGCGCTTCGCGCTGGAGCATGGTGGCGCCGCGGGAGTTTTCTGCGGAGCCAGCCAGGAAAAAATAGATGTAGGCGGGATGGTATCCCGCCCTACTCAGGCTGGTGGAAAAACCGCCGGAAGAGCAAATCTTCCGGCGGTT
>DATFHE010000200.1:0-6061 GCA_035248745.1 Anaerolineales bacterium
AGTTGACCAATATTCACCATCATGTCCGCAAGCTGGCGAGCATCCTCGAGAGTCTCCATGAACGCACCCAGACCCACCTTCACATCCAGAAGAATTGCCTGTGCGCCGGCTGCCAGTTTCTTGCACATAATGGATGAGGCGATCAATGGAATGGACTGCACCGTGCCCGTCACATCGCGCAGGGCATAGAGCTTTCCATCTGCAGGAGCGAGATCCAGAGTCTGGCCGGTCAGAACAATGCCTTTCTGCTTGAGCTGGTGCTTGAACTCCTCCGTCGTGAGGTCCACCCGATACCCCGGAATGGATTCCAATTTATCGAGCGTGCCACCGCTGAAGCCCAGCCCACGCCCGGACATTTTGCCGACAGGCAACCCGCACGCCGCGACGATTGGCAAAACGGCAATACTCGTCTTATCTCCCACGCCGCCGGAGGAGTGTTTATCCACCGCCAGATCGACGACGTCACTGAGGTCGAGCATGTGGCCGGAATTCGCCATTGCAAGGGTCAGGTCTGTGGTTTCGCGCGGCGTCATTCCATTGAGTACGATTGCCATGAGAAGCGCAGAGGCTTGATAATCGGTTACTTCCCCTGAAATAAAACTCTTGATGAAATATTCGATCTCCGCCAGCGTAAGCTCACCCTGATCGCGTTTCTTGATAATAATATCGACAGCGCGCATGGAAATTCTCCTTATAAGGTCTGCGCGTGTATTGTATCGCGGGAAAGTACACAGGTAAACATATACAAGGAATACAACAACTTGTGCATCTTTGTATGTGTCTACTTACGTACTTTTATGTGTTCTTCACCAGCTTATATCCATCCTTTGAGTCCTGCACCGACCAGCCCAGAGCAGTGATTTGTTTACGCAGCGCGTCAGATTCTGCCCAGTTCTTGTTTGCGCGGGCAAGGAGACGTTGTTCCACTAATGCAATCACTTCCTCCGAAGGTTGGTCATCTGCAGGCGGAGAAGCATTGACACACATCTCCCACACGTGCGACGGAATATCTTTTTCAAGGGGATCGGGAATCTGAAACTCACCTAGCGCGTACAGCGGAAATTTGGAGCCAGCCGCGAACATCTCCGGGTTGCCTTCGCGCACCAGCGATACGGAGCTGACGCCGCTTACTTCACACTGCCCCGACTCGAAATCCATGATCAGACCGGTGTGTTCATCCAGCCCTATCGTCATGTTGTCTGAGGGGACAAGCTGACGCCATTCTGCAAAACGCTCCATGCCGATGAAACAGCGACTCGTATCCAGATCGACCCCGCCTTCTGCATTATTCCAGTGGGGGATAAAAGACACATGTAACCCAAAGTCGGAAAAAAGATCCAATCCATCCACTGTATGGACATCCTGCCCCACCTTATAAATTTCGTAGACCGGCAGGGCGTGAGCGCCAATGGAAATCGTTGCCGCAGACGCGAACACAAGCGTCGCGCCCAGCCGGTGCCGCGCCCGGATGACATCCCATGCCAGTGTATCTTTCAACTGGCGGATAGCATACGTGGGGCTGCCGGGGCCCAGGAAGATCATGTTGGCGTAGAGCAATGGCTGGACGATCTCAGGGTCATCGGGGCTAAAAGCGGAATTCTTTTTGCGGGCGGCGATAATTTCAATCACTGGCTTATAGTTTTGCAGGCGGGTCTGCATGAATTCCCCTACACGCCCTACCACCTGGGCAGAGTTCAATTCGAAGCCTGCCGGCGTTTCCATCAATGCGATATGAAGCCCCTCATTGATCTTACGGGCAAGCGACTCAAAAATGCGCCCTCCCGCGAGAGAAGTTTCGCCAGACCCAAGAAAGGCGATTTGTCCGAGTGCCATGTTCATCTCCTGTAAAAATGATGCGTTAAGCTTGGGACGCAACGTTAAGCGCGTCTATTACATGCAGAAGTTCCTCATTGGAAGGAATATCCGACATCGATTGGCCATAATGCGCAAAACGGACATAGCCTTTGGCGTCAATCACGCAGCTCAACGGCATCCGCCCCATTTTGAAGAGGTTTACTTCCTGGCGGTAGGTGTTCGCCACAGAATGCTCAGGGTCTGGCAAACCAATAAATGGAATCTTTTCCTTCTTCCAGTATCGCTGAAACACGCCTGCCGGGTTGGGTCCGATCGCCAGAATTTCGGCGCCGCGGCGGGTGAACTGTTCATATCCATCACGCAGGCGCGCTAACTGCGCGCGGCAATGTGGTCACATAAAGCCGCGCAGGAAGGCGAGCAGCACGGGCTTCCCTCGAAAGTCAGACAAGCGAATGATCCTGCCATGAATATCTGGCAATTCAAAATCGGGAGCCTTCTCCCCGGGCGTAATCAGCTCGCTCAATCGCTCACTTCTTTCAGGAATTTCACTGTCGCATCCACGATTTGTTTTTGCTGCTCGAGGCGTGTGATGGTGGCTTTGTTATCTCCGGGCTGAAGACCGTAATCGCCAAACTGTGCATGGTTCCCACCTTCGATGCTCAAAAATTCCGTATCTTCTGGCAGATCCGCGTGGGAGGCGTCAAAGCGATCCAGCCCATTCATATCAAGTGTCCCATAGATGGAAAGGACCTTCACGTCTGAATTCCTTAGCGAGTCATTGGCAGGATACGAAGCCCAGAACACCACTCCATCGAGATTTTCCTGCTGCTCTGCATACAAAGCAGCAGCTACACCGCCCAGCGAGTGCCCACCGACAACCCAGTGCTGGATCTCGGGAAAGGCACGAATAGCACGGTCCGCGGCGTTTATATCGAAGAAAGCAAGGTTAAGTCGCACGGGAAGAAGGATCACCAGATATCCTTCCGCCGCGATCTGGCGAAGGGGCACAGCATAAGAACGGTAATCCACGCGTCCGCCGGGGTAAAACACAAAGCCGGTTGTAACTCTTTTACCGGCAGGCTGGAACTGGATGAAACGATCTACGCTCACCGTAACATGCTCGTCTGACCGGAGCCCGGCGAACGCTTCGGGTGCAGGACCCATTGCTGTATTTGCCCATAAAGTAAATGCCAAAATCACAATACAAGCAGCAATAAAGAAACCACATAGGAGCAGCTTTGAAAACTTCATATGGGCTCCACGAGCGCTTTTGCCTTGGACCAAATCTCGTCGAACATCTTTGCCGTGAGTCTGCCAGTCAATGTATTTTGCTGGCTCGGGTGGTAGGAACATAAAATCCAGGTGCCGTCATCGAGTTGATACAAGGCACCATGCCCAAACTTCCACCCACGATTGCGGACCGAGAAGATACGCAACAACCTGTCGAAGGCAATACTGCCCAAACAGACGATCACTCTGGGTTTCAAGATCTGGAGTGTACGCTCCAGATAGGGCTGGCAATTTTCCAGTTCCTCGCGCGCTGGCTTATTATCCGGCGGAACACAGTGGGCGACTGCACAAATATACAGATCCTTGAGCATCAGTCCATCGCTTCGTGACTCTGCCAAGGGTTGATTGGCAAATCCAGCGCGGTACAACGCCGGGTACAAGAATCCTCCCGAGGCATCGCCCGTAAACACACGCCCGGTACGATTAGATCCGTGCGCACCTGGGGCAAGCCCCACCACCAGCACACGCGCATTGGGGTCACCAAAGCCAGGGACCGCTCTGCCCCAGTATTCCTGGTCTCGGTACGCCTTGCGTTTGACGCGCGCTACTTCCTCGCGCCAGGCAACGAGACGCTCACATTTATAGCAGGAGATGATCTCCTGATTGATTTGTTCTAGTTGAGATTCGTTTGTCATTTTCTCTATCATCAGGTGTTAAATGGAAATCTAATTCTACCTGACCCATACTAGAGAATGGTTAGAGAATGAGCATGGCATCCCCAAAGGAATAGAAACGATATCCTTCCCGAATAGCCGTTTCGTATGTTTCTAATATCCTTTCGCGCCCGGCGAACGCGCTGACCAGCATCAACAGCGTGGATTTTGGCAAATGGAAGTTGGTGATCATCATGTCGACAACTTTGAAATCGTAGCCAGGGAGGATGTAGAGGGAAGTGGGACCGACGTAAGGCGAAATGGCACTCATCGCTGTTGGTGCTGCTGATTCAAGGGTTCTTACAGATGTCGTTCCAACAGCAATCACTCGCCCACCTGCCTGCTTTGTCTGGTTGATCAACTCTGCAGTTCCCTCTGGAAGCTCGCACCATTCGGTATGGATTTTGTGTTCCTGCGGATTCTCTTCTGTCACAGGTGCGAAGGTGTCCAAGCCCACATGCAGCGTGACATACGCGATCCCGACTCCCTTCCTCTGCAATTCTTCCAATAAACTCGGCGTGAAGTGCAGGCCGGCGGTCGGCGCGGCGGCGGAGCCAGGTTCCTTGGCATACACCGTCTGATATCGTTCCGGGTCGCTCAGTGTTTCATGGATATAAGGCGGTAAAGGCACGTTGCCTACTTGTGAAAAATAGGGCTCAATGGGTTCTGAAAATTTGATAAGACGTGCTGAACCATCTAGCAATTCAACGATATCTGCTTGCGGTCCGTCCTCCACACTCATCTTTTTGCCTACGCGCAAACCCTTTCCACCGACTAAGGCTTCCCACGTTAGTTCATCGCGGCGGCGTAAGAGGAGGAGTTCGACGCGTCCACCTGTCTCTTTGCGGGCGTAAATCCGCGCCGGAATGACGCGTGTTTGATTTAAAACGAGTAGATCTCCCGATCGCAGATAATCACCAATATCACGGAAGATACGATGCTCTATTTCTTCCGTACCACGATGAAGCACCAACAGACGCGACGAATCACGCGGCTCAGCAGGCGTTTGCGCGATGGATGACTCAGGGAGGTTGTAGTCGAAGTCTGAGGTTTTCATCACGTTGATCGCTTCAGTGGAACAGCAGTCAACGTTACCGATTGATGAATCGGATAATGATGTTCAAAACGATCGTGAGCAAAATCGAAAGCAAACAGGAAGTCACGATAGGGAAATAAAACAGACCGCTGCCTCTTTCGATTCGAATGTCGCCGGGCAATCTTCCAATGGGAATGCCAAATCTTGAAGCCAGAAACACTCCCCCACCGATGAGGATCAATACGATCCCACCAATCACTAACCAACGAGCAATATTTTCCATAGTTCCAGGTTCCTGGTTTAAGATTCAAGGTTGAACGTTAAACCCTCAAACCTTAAACATTACAACAGCCTTTGCTGTCCTTCTTCCTTCCAATCCATTTTCAAGTGCTTGTATGCGGATTTCGTTGCGATACGTCCCTGAGCAGTACGGTCAAGGAAGCCGAGCTGGAGCAAATAGGGTTCAACCACATCCATGATCGTGTCCTGCTCTTCGCTGATTGAAGCAGCGATCGTGTTCAAGCCGACGGGTCCACCACCGTATTTTTGGATGATGGTCTTGAGCACACGCCGGTCGATGTCATCCAGGCCGAGCGGATCCACCTGTAGCAGGTCGAGTGCCTCCCTAGCGATCTCCGCGGTGATCCTTCCATCCGCCCGGACCTGAGCATAGTCGCGCACACGGCGCAGGAGACGGAGAGCCACGCGCGGCGTCCCACGCGCACGGCGGCCGATTTCTTCCACGCCACCGGGCTCCACTTCCACTTTCAACATGCTTGCCGCTCTCTGAACGATGGACTTCATTGCCTCCAGGTCGTAATAATCCAAACGATAGACCGCGCCAAAACGTGCGCGCAGCGGCGCTGTCACCAGTGCCAGCCGCGTGGTCGCGCCAACCACCGTAAAACGAGGCAGCTTCAGACGGATAGAGCGTGCCGAGGGTCCTTTGCCGATCACAATATCCAGCGCGAAATCCTCCATCGCCGGATAAAGCAACTCTTCGACCGCGCGCCCAAGGCGATGGACTTCGTCGATGAACAGGACATCGCCCGCCCGTAAGTTGGTGAGGATAGCCGCCAGGTCGCCGGCGCGCTCGATGGCAGGACCCGCCGTCACCTTGACGTTGACCCCCATCTCGTTACCAAGCACATGCGCCAGCGTCGTCTTCCCCAGACCGGGCGGTCCATAAAACAGGACATGATCCAACGACTCGCCGCGCTTACGCGCAGCCCCGATCAGAATGGCAAGGTTTTCCTTGACCTGGTTC
>DATFHE010000201.1:0-6049 GCA_035248745.1 Anaerolineales bacterium
TAATTGGATGCAGACCTGCAACCCCGCCGCCCACCTCCATCGATTCGACTCAAGCTACGTCCGAGCCCGGGAGTGGAGAGACATCCAGCCCGGTGACACCAACGACCGTATCGGACCAGGTGGAGGAGATTCGGAATGCGCAGTATCAACCGGGGACAGCCGAAGGGTCGCAGGTTGTGCAATTGACGGACGGAACCTTTGAGCAAGGCACGCCCGGCGCTGATGATTTCATCTCCGTCCAGGTGACTGACTTTGTGGCAATCGGTGATCTGGATGCAGATGGGACCGAGGAAGCTGCGGCGCTGATCTCCGAGAATTATGGCGGCACAGGCGTCTTTGTATTCCTTGCCATCTTTTCACAGGTGGATGGAACCTGGACGTTTCAGACCTCCAATATGGTGGATGACCGCCCGGCGCTGCGTGAGCTTTCGATTGCGAATAACGAAATCTTTTTAGATGCCGTGATCCACGGCACCGACGAGCCGATGTGCTGCCCAACGCTGCGCACGATGCGCCACTACCGTTTTGTGGACAACCTGCTGGATATGATCGATTACACAACTTTTACTCCAGATGGTCAGCCGCGCACCATCACAATTGAATCGCCAGCAAATGGCTCGGATGTATTCACGTCTGTTCCGATCAAAGGAAAGGTCGCGATCGCACCGTTCGAGAATAACCTCGTCTATAGTATCGTTGACCTCTCGGGGATTCAGCTTTCCGCAGGTCCCATCGCGGTCAATGCACCGGACCTCGGCGCGCCGGGCACATTTGACGCCATTATCCCCTTAGGGAACGTTTTGTCTGGTGCGATCATCCGTATCGAAGTGCAGGACATCAGCGCCGCAGATGGGTCCTTGCTGGCGATGGATTCAGTGGAATTGGTTGTAAAATAAGGCAGGGCGACACAGGCGTTGCCCCTACCCGAGACGTAATTTTCTGAGGAGGAACTCATGCCCAACACTGTTCGCGATTGGATGTCCAGGCCAGTTGTTGTTGTCGATCCTGATTCGAGCGTCAGGTACGCGCTGACGCTCATGCGCCGCCGCAAGATTCATAGTGTGGTGGTTGCCATGTCAGAAAGGAATCCCACATACGGCATCGTCACCTCCACCGATATCCGCGACAAGATTGCTGCCGCCGGCAGGAACCCTGCCGAGACGACTGTGCGCGAGATTATGTCTGGTCCCATCATTACCGGAGATCCGAACTGGACGCTGATGGAATGTTCAAAGGTTATGCAAGAACATCATTTCCATCACCTTCCGATTGCCGATGAAAGCGGCGCTTTGATCGGTTTGATCTCCGCGACGGACATTTTCGTAGCTGTCGAAGAAACCGGCTGGCAGGAAGAAAAACAGTAGGGACGGCAGCTGCCGCCCCGTACATGATGTCGAAGCAGAAGTATTATGTTGTCTGGAAGGGACGCAAGCCTGGAATCTTCACGTCCTGGGGGGAAACCGAAAAACAGGTGAAGGGGTACGCCGCGGCACAATACAAGGCATTTAATTCCATCCAGGAAGCCGAAGCAGCCTATCGCTCGGAATACCAGGTATTCAGAGGCAAGCCGTCTTCGCAGGGAAAGTGGAGAGAGGCAAGCGTCAGGCCGCTCCTCCCCTCCATTTCTGTGGATGCGGCATGCAGCGGATCCCCCGGGCAAATGGAGTATCGCGGCGTCTATACGGACACGCAGGAAGAGATGTTCCGTGTTGGTCCCTTCCCGGATGGTACGAATAACGTTGGGGAGTTTCTGGCAATCGTCCACGCGCTGATCTGGCTGGAAAAACAAGGAACGCATCTCCCAATTTATTCAGACTCGCGCAATGCGATCTCTTGGGTGTATACAGGGAAATGTAAGACCCAACTCAAACATACCGAGAATAATGCCCCAGTCTTTGCATTAATCCACAGTGCAGAGAATTGGCTGGCGGAAAATGAGCTGCGCGAGAATGCTGTCTTAAAATGGGATACAGAATTATGGGGGGAGAATCCCGCAGACTTTGGACGGAAGTGAGGAGGTAGACACGGATACACGTGAACATGTATACCTGTCTACTTATTTACTCTTTACCTATCCATTCTTCCAGTATAAAAACCAGTCATTTCGGCGATACGTTCTGAACGCATGAACGCTATACTCCTCAACACAAAAGGAGTATTTCAATGAGCCAAAACGTATTGGTGGAACTTTCCGATGCCCTGGCGGATGCTGCCGAAAAAGCAGGCAAAGCGACAGTATTAGTGAACGCGCGGCGTCGCATGCCAGCCAGTGGAATTGCTTACGCATCAGATCTCATTCTTACAGCAGACCATGTCGTGGAACGCGAAGACGGCATTAAAGTAATCCTCGCCGATGGGGCGGAGGTCTCAGCGCGAGTTACGGGGCGAGATGCGGGTTCGGATTTGGCTGTACTCAAGCTCGAGCGCAGCACTCATGCAGTTGCAGAAGCGACGAAAAGCCCCGCACGCCTGGGGCAGATCGTGCTTGCGTTGGGCCGTCCTTCCCCGGACGGAATCGAAGCCAGCCTGGGGACGGTCAGCGCGATTGGTGGACCGATACGGACGGGTCGCGGAGGAATGCTCGAACGATACCTTCGTACTGATAGCATTTCGTACCCTGGTTTCTCGGGCGGTCCGCTGGTGGCGGCGGACGGAACTGTGCTTGGTTTGAATACCTCGGGTCTTGCGAATGGCGCGGCGGTCACCGTCCCGGCGGACATCGCCTGGCGGATCGCAGATACGCTGGTACAGCATGGTCGTATCAAGCGCGGGTACCTCGGGATCCGCAGCCAGACGGTAGATATCTCGGAAGCGTCACAGAAAGCGCTCCAGCGCGAGCAGGCGACGGGTCTTCTAATCGTCGGTGTCGAGAATAGCAGCCCGGCAGCCAAAGGTGGATTGATCGTCGGCGATATCCTGGTCGGTGTGGCAGGCGAACCTGTCCTTCACCATGATGAACTTTTTACTCGACTCAATGGCGATGTGGTGGGTAAGTCTGTATCGATTGATTTGATACGCGGTGGGCAGCCGCAAACGCTGAACGTCCTGATCGGTGAGAAATAAAATGAATTTCAATGGCACCTTTACACAAGTGGTCGATGAATTTGTTCAGCAGGTGATGCCGTCGCTTGTAGTTGTGCGCGGCCATCGCTTTGGCGCGGGCTCGGGGATCGTTTGGGACGCGGCTGGGTTGATCCTCACGAACAATCATGTGGTCGGGCGTCGCAATCCGGTTGTGATCTTGCAGGATGACCGGGAATATGAGTCACGGCTTCTGGCACGTGACCCGGATGTGGACCTGGCACTGCTTTCCATCGATGCGGCGGGGCTGATTCCACTTGTACCTGCTCCCACTTCGCCGCGAGTTGGCGAAGTAGTCTTTGCCTTCGGGCATCCGTGGGGACAGCGCAATACCGTCACGCGCGGAATTGTCAGCGCGCTGGTCACGGTGCAGAAGCGGCGCGGCGAAAAATTGCCCGTCGTTCGTTCGGACGTGCCTCTGGCTCCCGGCAACTCGGGTGGACCTCTGGTCAACGCAAAAGGCGAAGTCGTGGGGATCAATGCGATGATCATCGGCGGGGATCAGAGTGTTTCGATTGCCTCTTCGGTGGCAACCGATTTTGTTAAGAAAGCAATTCGAAATGGAACGTCTGCCAACAAAAGAGAAGAGCGTGTTCCCAGCGATGTAATGTAGTTTGGTGAAAGAGCAACAAAACAGAGTCCAACGTCTCCAGCGGAGGCGTTGGACTCTGTTTAATAGACATCGACTATACTTTGACCAATGTGAACAAGTAAACCCGTACACAGGTAAACAAGCGGCTTGCATACATGTTTCCCTGTCTACCTGTATACTTGAGCGTATGAAGACAGCCCTGCTCGTCATCGACATCCAAAAAGACCATTTCCCCGGCGGGAAGCTTCCGCTTGTCAACCCCTTGGAAGCCGCGCAAAAGGCGTACATGCTGCTGCAGTGTTTTCGCGAACAGGGCGGCAAGCATATTCACATTCAACATATCTCCACAGATCCCGAAGCTGGTTATTTCATTTCCGGCGACCGCGGCACCGATATTCATGACTCCGCCGCGCACTTTGAAGGTGAGCCGATCATTTATAAACATGAACCGAATGCCTTCCTAAACACAGAGTTACTTGAACTTTTGAGAAACTGGCAGATCGAGCGCCTCGTGATCTGCGGCATGATGACCCATCTGGATGTAGATGCCACCGCCCGCGCCGCCGCTGAATCGGGCTTTCAAGTGATCGTTGCCGAAGATGCCTGCGCTACTCGCGATCTGCAAGACGGCAATATGATCATCCCCGCAGAACAAGTCCAGAGGACATTTCTCGACGCGTTGAAATCCTATGGCAGGGTGATGAAATCGGAAAAAATTCTGGCGCTCCTTGCGGCTGAGATGATAACTTGATGTCATAGCAAGGAGCGCTAGGACTAGGAGATGAGGAAGCATTCTCTACATTCCTCGTTAAGAATTGTGAATCATAAATAGTAATTGGAATTCTAAAATGACCACTATTGACCCTGAACGACAAAAGCAAGCAAAAGAATATGCCCGCATACGTCGCCGCCTGTGGCTGGTAGACACTGTGTTTAGTGCCGTATATGCACTCCTATGGTTATTCCTTGGATGGGCGACGGCGCTTCGAGACTGGCTCACTGTAGTAACAACCAACCAATGGTTATTGGTCGCCTTGTTCGTAGCCATCTTTGGCGGAATCTATTCGCTTCTCAACCTCCCTCTCAGTTATTACAGCGGATTTGTCCTCCCGCATCGTTATGGGCAATCCAACCAGAGCTTCAAAGATTGGATTACCGATCAGCTCAAAGGCCTTGCGATTGGCGCGCCCCTGGGTTTGCTTCTGCTCGAGTTGCTTTATCTCGCGCTGCGTGTTACAGGCGATTTGTGGTGGCTGTGGGCTGCGGCAGGTATGTTAATTTTTACGGTCATCCTCTCTAACCTCGCACCGATTCTGATCATGCCTCTCTTTAATAAATACGTTCCGCTGGGTGATGAACATAAGGAGCTTGCCGACCGTCTGCTGGATCTGGCGAGGCGTGCCAACACGAAGGTGAAGGGTGTGTTTAAGTTTGATATGTCCAAACGGACGAAGGCTGCCAACGCCGCGCTCACGGGCATCGGCAATACGCGCCGTATTGTGCTGGGTGATACACTCATCAGTGAGTTTTCCACCGATGAAATCGAAACCGTGCTGGCGCATGAATTAGGCCATCACGTCCACAAAGACATCCCCTTTTTAATTGCCTTCGGCACGCTCTCCACCACGCTGAGTCTGTATCTCGCCTCGCTGGTGTTGGATTGGGCGATCCGCTACTTTGGATTTAGTGGTCCTGCAGACGTTGCTGCGTTCCCTGCACTGGGATTGATCTTTGGCGCTTATGGCTTGATTACAATGCCCATTGACAACGCTGTATCCCGCTGGCGAGAGCGAATGGCAGACGACTACGCGTTGCAAACGACGGGGAAGAACGAAGCCTTTGCATCTGCCTTTACACGGCTGGCAAATCAGAACCTGGGCGAAGTGGACCCTGAAAAATGGGTGGTATTCCTGTTCTATTCTCATCCCCCGCTTGGGGAACGGATTGCAAAAGCAAGCCGCTGGAAGTAACGGAGGAGCTTTGCGAAAGCTGCTCGTATCTCTAACGCGTCTCCAGCCAGGATCTTCTGCGCAACAGGATGGGAACGATGACGATCAGTGCGATCACGAAGCCCATAACAACGATTCCATCCGTGGAACCAATTTCAGAAAGATCATTTGATTGTGGGGTTGATTTAGGTTGGAGCACAAGAAACGCTGGATCGCCCGTCGTTTCATCCATGGCGGGCGGTGCGGAATATGTTAAGGCTGCGCTGAGCAGGGCAAGAAGGAGTCCAATAACGAGGGTGATCAAGGGGCGCACCAGCGAAGCACGCCGCGCAGTCGCAGTATGTATCAATTTTTTCATACACTTTTAAGTGCTCATGGTTTGCCTGAGCGTAAATTAAGTATATCATGCGCTGATTCACCTGACTCT
>DATFHE010000202.1:0-8250 GCA_035248745.1 Anaerolineales bacterium
TGATGTCGCTTATCCTGAGAAGCTCTGCCTTGAAAAAGCGCCCGGACATGTGCGCCTTAGCCGCATGCTCAAGAAACTGAACATCGATCAAATTTCTTTACTGCCAGACTTCCGAAGAGGCATGCGTGAGGATGGGATCAAGCTTTACCAGAGCGATCTGCACTGGAATTCAAAGGGCCACGCCCTGGCAGCCGAACGTGTTTTATCCGAACTCATCCGGCGAGGACTTCTTTCCCCATAATTTATAGATACGATTGAGCATGAGCCAGACCTCAACCGAAACTTAAGATCTAAAGCGGAAACTAACGACAATTATCAATGGAGAAAACATGTCTACTGAAGATGTCAAAGAAATCATAAGAGGCTATATCCTTGAAGAGTTTCTCCCTGGGGAGAACCCTGCGGAACTGACCGACTCGACTCCGCTCATTACTGGGGGGATCCTCGACTCGCTTGCCACGATCAGGCTGGTGGTATTTCTCGAGGAACGGTTTCATATCCAGATCCAGGCCCATGAGACTATGGTCGACTATCTTGACAGCATAGCTGACATTGCCCAATTAGTCAGTTCCAAACTGTAGAGGAGATATTGTCCTGTGCAACGCACTCTATCCGGAATCTATTGGTGGAACAGGCTTTTACCCATAGCTCTTATTTTGACTGGCGCCGGCATTACGGCAATAGCCCTGACTGCTGATCTCCTGAACTTCGGCGGCCCACGAGGCATCGGTCCCAATCAAGTTTCCTTGGCCCTGAGCGGGTTCGCCATCTTGCTTGCCGGTGTAGTGCTGATCTCACCGGTGAATTGGCGCTACATTGGCGAGTGGCTACTCGTGATCGCCGCGGCGGTTGCAGTCGCCTTCGCCTCCGACCTGCTGATTATTAACGGCCTACCGGAATTTGCAGCCAAACATGTGGCGTTGGCCTCGATCGGGTTCAGTCTCTTGCTGACTGTCACAGTCCCTGCGGCCTCTGGCCAAAAGCGGGACTTCAGAGAGTGGCTCAGCGTGTTTACCGCGGATCGGGTCAGGGTGATTCAATTTCTGAGCGTGACGGTTCAGCTCGGACTTCTGGTCCTAGTGATGCGCCAGTTCCAGTTGGAAAACCAGGCCTTCTATTTAAGCATCGCACCTCTCACCTTCTACGGTTTTTTGATTCACTACTTTCTTCCTGATCGCTACCGCCTGCACTTTTTCCTACTTCTCTCGCTGGCGGCAATTATTGGCATACTAGGTCTTGTGCCGGGTGCATGTTTGCTGGCAATCGGGCTCGGGCTGATTGGTATTTGTCATCTCCCAATTGCATATCCCATACGGGTAACGTTGCTTCTCGCGACCGCCGCCATGCTGATCGCGTTACGGGTGAATTGGATCCCGTCTCCTGCCCTCAGCGTGATCTGGCCCGTCCTAGCCTCGATGTTCATGTTCCGGTTGATCATTTACATCTACGACCTCAAGCACGGCAAGGCGAAGCCGACTCTCACCAGCACCTTATCATATTTCTTTTTACTGCCCAATGTTGTCTTTCCTTTTTTTCCGGTTGTAGACTACAGCACGTTTCGCCGGACATACTACGACAACGACCAATTCCGGATCTACCAGAAGGGGCTGCAGTGGATGCTCCGCGGGGTGATTCAACTCATCATGTATCGCTTTGTCAATTATTACCTCATGATTGCTCCGGAGGCAGTCACCAATACGCCCGAACTGGTCCGCTATCTCATTTCCAATTTTGCTCTCTACATTCGCATTTCGGGCCAGTTTCATCTGATCATCGGCCTGTTGCACCTGTTCGGCTTCAACCTCCCGGAAACACACCACCTGTACTTCATGGCCTCCAGTTTTACCGATTTGTGGCGCCGGATCAACATTTATTGGAAAGATTTCATGTTGAAGCTGTTTTATTATCCTACCTACTTCAGGATTCGGCATTGGGGAGCCAACAGCAGCCTCATCTTTGCGACGGCCTTTGTGTTTTTTCTAACCTGGTTTTTTCATGCTTATCAGTGGTTCTGGCTGCGGGGCACATTCCTTCTGACTGCGCCAGACATGGTGTTCTGGTGTGTTCTTGCATGTTTGGTAGTAGTCAACACGCTGTATGAGGTCAGGCGCGGCCGAAAAAGGACACTGGGACAACACTCCATGACATTTGGTGATATCGCTGCTCTGGCCTTACAGACAGCCGGTACCTTCACAGTGATGGCTGTGCTGTGGTCACTTTGGAGCAGCGAGTCTATCCAAGATTGGATTGCTCTGATTTCAGTGGTGGACATGGCCCCCCAAGATATTGCAGTATTGGTCATGGCTTTTCTGATGATTACACTGGTGTTCGGCGTGATGACCTGGCTTAAAATGCGCGCCGAATCGAGCGCAGGGGCAGGCGCAAAGACTCCTGCCTTTCTTAGGACTGCGACCATGACCGGAGGCACGCTCCTGTTGCTTTTCTTCATCGGGAACCCCGCGGTATACGGCCAAATCGGGGGACAAGCTCAGGGGCTGATCAGTGACCTGGCGGTGAACAGGCTGAGTGACCGGGAGGCTGCACTTCTTCAACGTGGTTATTATGAGGATCTGATCGGCGTGAACCGGTTTAACTCGCAGCTCTGGGAGATTTATAACAAGCGACCTTCGGATTGGGTCGCGATCCGGGATACGGCGGCTGTCCGGCTCACGAACGATAACCTCATCCTGGAACTGACCCCATCGACGACGATCGACTTCAACGGCACCCGGTTGAGCACAAACCGTTGGGGCATGCGCGATCGGGATTACGGGCAAATCCCCCCGCCGAACACATATCGCATTGCTCTCACCGGTCCATCGTTCGTGATGGGTTTGGGTGTTTCCGATGGCGAAGATTTTGAGTGGCTGGTGGAGGAACGCCTGAATCGTGAGAATGCAGGCGAACGGTACGCGGGATATGAAATTTTGAACTTCGCGGTTCCGGGCTATTCCGCCCTTCAGGAGCTTCTGCTCATGGAGCAAAAAGGGTTGGCATTTCAACCGGATGCGTTCTTCTTCATGGCCCATCAGCGGGAAGAAGATGCGGTAGTGATGTACCTTGCTGATCGGATATCCAGTGGTGCCGATCTCCCCTATCCAGGCTTGATAGAGTTGGCGCGCCAGGTAGGAGCGGTACCGGGAGTGACGAAAGCCCAGGCAGAACGACTCCTTCAGCCGGTACGAACAAAGCTCCTCTTATGGACGTATCGACACATGGTGCAAGTTTCTCGCGCCCATGACGTTCTACCCGTTTGGATCTTCATGCCGACCCTGGAGGATCCGTTACATGAGGAAGAAATTACTCACTTGACCGGGTTGGCCAAGGAAGCCGGTTTTACTATCCTCGACCTTTCCGACGCATACGATAATCAGGACCCCGATTCTCTGGTGGTTGCCTACTGGGACAAGCACCCGAACGCCAAGGGACACATGCTGATTGCCGAGGATCTTTATCGCAAGCTTCAGGAAAACCGGGGGGAAATCCCGCTTTTTCAGCAGACCGTAAGTCAATGAGAAAATAGCGATGAAAATATTGTGCTTAATCGATAACGAGATAAAGCCGGGAGATCGATGGCTATGGAAGTATCTGCCTGGAAACAACGATGAGCTGGATTTCGTGATCGCCAGCGGGGCGGTCGATCGTTTTAAGAAATGGGGAAAACTGTTGACCTATTACCCAGCTTTTATGCGAGCGGGTCTCAGAGCGTTTCTGAAAACTCGGAAAACCCCATATGATTTAGTCGTGGCCTGGGGAGGCCAGAATGGTTTTTTCTATGCCCTTTTGCGGAGTCTGATCGCCCAGAAGAGCCCGCCGCTGATTATCTTATCGTTCAACCTCCAGGGCATCCTCAGCCACTTTCTTGGCCTGGCGCGGTTTGGGATGCGGGCGGTTTCGCGGGTCGTTGTTTTTACACCCTCTGAAGTCGAGAAATACCAGCGGACATTATCTCTCGCTCCCGAAGCGATCTCCTACTGTCCCCACGGCTGGTATGACCCGCTGCGCTGGTACGTTCCAGGGGAAACCCAAGAAGCGGCCGCCCTGGCCCGGAACGGAAGATTCGTTTTCACTTCCGGTCGTTCCTATAGAGACTATGAGACCCTGGCTCGTGCGGTCGAGAGAACCGAAGTGTGTGTGAAAGTCAGCAGCCGCCCCTTTAATGTAGACGGGTTTAAGCTGCCCGGGAATATGGAATCTCTGGGATGGCTCGATTATCGAGTGGCACAGGACTACATGTATGAATCCAGTTTTTACGTAGTCCCTCTTCAGACGATCGATTTCGCCGGCGGCGACAGCAGCCTGCTCCAGGCGATGAGCTTTGGTAAGGCAGTAGTGGCGACGCGCGCACCGAGCACAGAAACCTATCTGGAGCACGGTCAGACAGGACTGCTGGTGGAACCAGGGGATGTGGATGGTATGCGGCGGGCAATCCTGCATTTGTGGCAAAACCCGGACGAGTCCATCAAGATGGGCAAAGAAGCGAGGCGGCGTTTTGAAGAGAATCATACGATGGATAAGCTGGCCCAACGCGTTTATGATGTCGCCCTCGAGGTCTATCGTGCTCAACGCGGTTAGCGCTAGGAACAAGCAGCTGCTGGCATGGATCCTAATCCTGGCTGTGCTGATCCGCATACCGGTTGCCGTCTTGATGGGAGATCAGATCACCGTTTTGCCTGGCATTCAGGATCAAGTGTCTTACGATGCCCTGGCGCGCAGTCTATTGGACGGACGCGGCTATAGCTTTACAGAAAACTGGTATCCATTCACACCGGCCAATACGCCCACGGCACACTGGTCTTTCCTGTATCCACTGTATTTGGCTGGAGTCTATGCAGTCACCGGGTACCATCCCCTGGCAGCCCGGCTTCTGCAAGCGACTGTGGGCGGCGCGCTGCTCTGTTTTCTTGTTTACAGGATCGGCCGCCGCGTAGCAAACGAAGAAACCGGGCTGGTTGGCGCCACTTTGGTGGCGGTCTATGGCTACTTCATCTATTACAACGCAGCCCTAATGACCGAGACGTTCTTCATCGTCCTGATCTTGCTGACGCTTCATCTGGGTTTAGAACTCAAAGAAAATCCCACATCACTACACTGGGTGGGGCTCGGCCTTGCGCTGGGTCTGGCGGGCTTACTCAGGCAGACGGTACTTCTTTTCGTTCCGTTTCTGCTTTTTTGGTTGTTCCTGGAGTTAAGATCCCGGGACATCCACTGGTGGCACTTTTCTATCCCGGTGATTGTCGTCTTTCTCTTGATTGTGCCCTGGACCCTGCGGAACTATCTGGTATATCGTGAATTTCTTCTCTTGAATTCCAATGCCGGTTATGCTCTCTTTGCTTCCAACAACCCCAAGCTGGGAACAGATTGGCGTAATGATATAGTCGTTGTGCCCGTGCCGGAGGAACTGAAAGGGCAGAATGAAGCGCAGCTTGATCGAGCCCTTGCGCAGCGGGCGATCGAATTCATCCGTGCAGATCCAGAACGTTACCTTTGGCTGACCCTTGATAAAACACTTGAGTTCTTCTGGTTTTGGCCGTCCCCTGACTCGAGCCAAATCAGCAATCTGAACCGGATACTCTCTTTTGGCTTATACTTGCCGTTTATGCTCTTCGGGTTCTCTCTATCTATCTCACGCTGGCGTAGCTTTGTAGTCTTGTATTTATTCATTTTTATTCATACTGCAATCCACCTGCTTTCCTGGCCCGCCGCACGATATCGACTAAGCGTGGACGCAGTATCGATGGTTTTCGCCGGACTAGCCGTGCTCGAACTTGCAAAACAATTGAAAAGCTGGCGTCGCAAGCTTCCCGTAACAGATAAACTCAGTTTCTGACAAGTATCTGTATTCAGGCGGATATGTCTTCAATAACCCCATCAAACACAGCCAAAACCCCTGCCTTGAGCAAACGGTCAGAAAAATGGCTTACGGTCCTGCTAACGGTTCTGAGTCCCTTGCTGCTCATCGTATTGCTTGAAGGTATAGCGTACCTATGGGAGCGAAACCAGGCCAATAGCCTTTATGCTTGGGAGCTGGTGGCTTCGCGGCGGATGGTCTGGGAAGTACACCCCACACCGGGCGCTGGATATACCCTGATGAAGCCGGGCAGCCACTATAAATGGCAAAATATTGATGTGGATATTAATTCTCACGGCTTGCGCGGACCAGAACCAACCTACGCAAAGTCATCTGGCACATATCGCATCCTCAATTTGGGCGATTCAGTTGTCATGGGCTGGGGGGTTCGCGAGGAAGATACGTACGGCCAGCAATTGGAATCACTACTGAATGAGGCGGGCAGCAGTGACCTGCGCTTCGAGGTTATCAATGCGGGTGTCCCTGGCTGGAGCCTTGAGAATGCCCTGTCATTTCTTGAAGAGGAAGGACTCAATTATGATCCAGACCTGGTGGTGCTGGATGTGACAATTGCCAACGACATCAACGGCAAGAGTGCCTTGCTGGCGGGCAACGACCCCAAGACACTTCGATGGTTAAGCAACCACACCTACCTCTGGCCTTTCCTGCAGAGTCAAATGTCATGGGCGAAGGCGCGTGCTCAGGGCAAGGACCGTGTGGACACGATCGATCCTCCCACCAATCCGGCCAAGTACTTTCCTTTGGATCCGCAGTCTGACCGATGGGACGAGCGCTGGAGTACAATCCTGGAAATCAACCGACTGGCAACAGAGAACAATGCTCGTTTCGCGTTGGCCTTATTCCCACTAGAATTTCAGGTGTTGGACGAGAGTTATTCCACGCTTCCCCAAGAGTTGTTTACGGTCAGGGCAGCTGAGACCGGCATCCCGGCACTGGACCTGCTGCCTGCCTTTCAACGGGCCTGCAAAGAAAAGCCAGGCGGTGCCTGCCAGTTGGAAGACCATTACTTGTTTGCTGACGTCTGGATGCATCCCTCCGCCTATGGAAATCGTCTGACGGCAAAGGAGCTTGCGGGAGTGATCGAAGGAATGTTGCCGTAGTCTGTAGAATTTTGGACGAGGATAACCATATGGATTTTTCCTGGACAGAAGAACAGCTCAAATATAAACAGGCCGTGATCGAATTTGCCCAAAACGAATTGAATGAAGGACTGATCGAACGCGACCGGCAGGGCGAGATTTCGCTCCAGAACTGGAAAAAGTGCGCTCAATTTGGAATTCTCGGTCTGGCGATTCCGGAGGATTGTGGCGGCAGCGCCGCCGACATTCTGACTACTATGCTGGTCATGGAAGGACTGGGCTATGGCTGTCGGGACAATGGACTCATTTTTGCCATGAATGCGCAAATGTGGAGTGTCCAGCATCCGATTCTCACCTTTGGCACGGAAGCCCAGAAACAGAAGTATCTGCCAGGAATGTGCCGCGGGGATTTAATCGGTGCGCACGGAATGTCTGAGCCCGACTCCGGCTCAGATGCCTACAGCTTGCATACCCGGGCGAAGCGGGCCGATAACGGATATATCCTCAACGGGACGAAGATGTTTGTGAGCAATGCGCCCTTTGCCGATGTGTCTCTCGTCTTTGCCACTGTCAACCCGGAGAAGCGTATCGGAGGTGTCACTGCCTTTCTGGTCAATAAAGGGACACAGGGTTTTAGAGTTAGCCGGAATATCGAAAAGATGGGACTACGCACTTCTCCAATGGGCGAGCTAATTTTGGAAGATTGTTTCGTGCCGATGGAGAGCCGGTTGGGCCCCGAAGGCGCGGGACCCGCCATCTTTAATAGCTCTATGGAATGGGAACGCAGCTGCATCCTGGGCAGCCACATTGGGGCCATGGAACGCCAACTCGAGGAAGCGATCCAGTATACCCGTGAGCGCTCACAGTTCGGCCAGAAGATTGGCAAGTTTCAGTCCGTTGCCAATCGCATTGCTGACATGAAACTCAGGTTGGAAACGGCCCGCCTGCTCCTATATAAAGTAGCCTGGCTTAAACAGATGGGAAAACCGGCGATCATGGAAGCTGCCCTGGCCAAGCTGTATCTGAGCGAGTCTTTTGTCCAATCCAGCCTAGACACAATCCGAACTTATGGCGGATACGGCTACACGACGGAACTGGAAGTGGAGCGTGACCTGCGCGACGCTGTGGGAGGGCTGCTCTACTCAGGCACGTCGGATATCCAGCGCATGATCATTGCACGTTGGTTAGGGTTATAACCGCAGGCTTCTTCAGTAAACAATTGATGAACCAAAACCCTATGCGTCAGAATTTGTCGCTGCCGGAAAGACTGTAAGACATTAATTGGGTCAATCAACCAAA
>DATFHE010000203.1:0-3305 GCA_035248745.1 Anaerolineales bacterium
ATCCGCTGACTGTGCAGTCGTTGGTACGACGCGAGCACATGTTCGACATCTGAATTGATGCGCTCCGCTACTTCAGCCGGCGTGGGTCTGTGTCCGGTTCCGGCGAAGTGCTGATAAATCGACAGTTTTACTCTTGTATCAAAGTCCATCATGGTCTCACGCTATGTGTATGCATCTTTTGCACGTAATTCGAGCAACCTGTTGAATATTTCTGATGCTGGAATCATGGATCCATACAACAGGCTACAGGAGCAGCGCCTCGATGTCGTTGAGATGACCGTCGCGGTGAAGGGAGCGGTTCATGCGGAACTGAGTGTCTGTGGCTGCGGCATGTTCCTCCAGCTCTTTTACTCTTTCGGGGGTGAGGGTTTCAAGTTCCGAATCGATCTTCTCAGCAGCAAAAAGCACCAGCTCGGCAGCCCTGCCAGACTCGATCGTATGACAAATCTCCTTCAACGCATCATTGACAACCATCATGTCATTGGGAGATGGATCGAGCTCTTCCTCCTGCCAGCGTCGCAGGATCGCTGACATGCGAAGATCCCAGAACGCGAGATGCGCCAGGAGGGCGGAAACCGTCCAGCCGTAGTCTGTGGAACGGGCGAAGTCCTCCTCGGAAAGCCTGCGAATCAGCGTCTCTAGTCGCCGGCGGGATTGTGTGTTCTGTTCGGAATAGGGAAATGGCATGTTGGCTCCTTCCTTTTACCTGCTCCCGTTTGCGGTGGAACATGAAAGCTGGCGAGTTATCAACCCACCCTATGCTTAAGTTTATTTTGCAGATCACTTAAGTGATCCTGCTCATGCATGGCTAGAGCGCGCGCCCGCCAGTAAACGGACTCTTGGCGCTTCTTCCCTTCTTCACGAATTGTCCTCGACCATTGTTCCTGCGTCAGCGAGTCCAGGATGCGCAGGAGCACAGTACGGCGCAGCCTGAAATAGACGAGTAATTCTGGAAACGATAAAAGGTCGTAGCGCAGTAGTTTTCCCCACTGTCGTTCCGAGTGTACCTCTGGGATGAGCGGTTCTTCCAACAGCAATGCCAGGTAGATCGCTTCCGAGGTCCGTGCCTCACTGTGGATTAAGTGTGCCAGGTCGTCGGTGAAAGAGCGTTCTCCTTCGCCGAGCGGCTGACGAAGCTGCTCCTCAGAGAGAGTCCTGCTCCAACCTTCTAATTGCGCCGGGATCTCTGCCAGCACATCCATCACTTTTGCGATATTAGCATTCGTCAGGTCGGTGGAGATTGTTTTTTTCATTTATGCAGAAGAAGCCTCTGCCTGCCAAAGGTTTGGATATTCGAGTACGAAACCAGAGGAATTCACTTTGAGTTCTGCCACAAACTGACCGCCTGCACTCTCATAGCGATAGGTGTTCTCCTCCAGGCGGTGGTATTGCTGAGAGAGCCGCTCCAGCTTGAAACTGGGAAATCGCAGCCAGGCTGCGTTCACATCACTGGCTTCTCCCACTGCGAGTCCCAGGCGCCGGATGGGAAGCAAATTGGTCGAGGGACTGAAATTCAAGTCTATATCCGTACAGCCTGCTACCTGGGGCTGATCGACGTCGTTCAACCACCAATGACCATCCAAATCCGTCTTAATTTGAAGGTCAATTGACTCATCGCCCAGCCAGCCTTCCACCTGAGTGGAACGGGTATGCCACGCTTCGTCACATGCAATGTGATAACTCAAACGGCAGGGACGTTGTGCATGAGAAAAGACAGCCGTCCCTTCCAGATGCCATTCTTCACCTGCGGAAAGTAATCGACACGATTCGTGTCCCTCAAAGAACAACCCGCGCCAAAGGATAGATGTTGCCATTTTCATTTTGAAATTGAATTGTACCGTCAGCGAGCCGAGCCGTCATCAACAGGGGCAAAGCCCAGGTCTGCGCGAGCATTGGAGATATCCCAGAAGGCACCCTTGTTATTTGAAATCCCGTAATAGATACCGAAGGTCACCTCGGATGCCAGGCTTTTTTCTACCAACTGCACCAGGTCACGGTGGCTCAGCCAGATCCTGCGGTTCTCAGGTTGCTTGGTTGGGTCATCGTCTTTTAGGACGGCGCCGATGCGCAGGCAGATCGCTCTGACCCCCCAGCGGTCAGAATAGTAACGAGCCACCGCTTCTCCGAACGCTTTACTCAAGCCGTAATCGCTATCAGGACGGATAGGATCTTCCGGCGAGATCATCGGAGGCCCCGGCTGTGTGTATTTGTACAGGCTAGGCTCGAATCCATGGTACTCCCCGGTGACATGGTTGGAACTGGCGTATACCACTTGCGGCACCTGAAACTCACGCGCCGCCTCGAAGAGATTCCGCGTGCCCATGATATTAGACTTCAAGACCGAGTCCCAACTCGCGTCGACTTTGGGGTTCCCTGCCAGGTGGATGATGGAGTCCAGAGGCTTGAATTGTTGTACGGCTTGCCTCACCTGCTCGTAATCAGAAATGTCGGCGGATAGCACTTGTTCCGAAAATTCCCCATCACGATCCAATCCATATACACTGTGGGTCTCCTGTAGCGCATTTCGCAATACGGTACCAATCAACCCATTGATGCCTGTGATTAATAATCGCATACAGCCTCTCAAACTTTGAGATTACCAAAACCAGCCGCAAACGATCTGTGTCAGCTGGTATGCGGCGTGAAAGGAAGCTCATGACATTCCGTTTATTCTTCCGAGCTAAGTTGTTTGCTCAAATACGTGCCGCCCTCGAGTACGTGCTGGACTCCTGTCATCACCTCGTGAAGGTCGTCTTTCAGGACATAGCCGCGCGCGCCGGCAGCCAGGGAGCGGCTGACGTACTGCCCGTTAGACCGCCCCGAGATCATCAGACACGGCAAGCCCGGATATCTCTGCTGGATCTTCGAAACAAGCTCGATCCCGCTGGTGCGAGGGAGAACGACATCGACAAGAGCAAGATCCACCTGAGAATTTGATTCCCGCCCCGATAACCATTCCAGAGCGTCTTCAGCGCTTTCGGCAACGTCTGCCACCTCAAAGTTTCCTTTTGTACGGAGGATGCGTACGAGCGTTTCCGCCATAACTTTATGGTCTTCCACAAGAAGGATGGAGGGCATCTTTAAGCAGGTGACCTTTCCTCAGGAATATCAATCACGATCTGAGTGCCATTACCGGGTTTGGATTGGACCGCTACCTGGCAACCCAGCAATTTCAATCGATCTTGAATAATAAGCAACCCATGCGCTACCTGGGCGTCTTTCATCACCGTATCCGCGTCAAAGCCTTTGCCATGATCGCTCACTGTAATCCGGCCGCATCGATTCGCTTTCTCAAGAGTGACTGT
>DATFHE010000204.1:0-7000 GCA_035248745.1 Anaerolineales bacterium
CGACCCCAGCCCGTTTCACAATTACTGGCAGGCAATGGATGAAGAGCAGCGTCCTGCCCCAGTGAAGCGACCTACCTGCTCGGTGGCGCCGCCGACCTGTGGGGACGTGCCTGGGCAAGCGGCGACTTTTCCAACGCGAACTTCCGCGTCCGCATCACGGACGTCGCCAGCAATACCTCCCGTGATTTCTCGCTCGATTGGGTTAGTGTTCAGGTGACTTATATCCCTTAGGAATATGTAGGCTGGTTTACGAACTGCAGAGGGCGTTTCGTCCTCCGCAGCTTTATATTGGAATGGGACTATAACAGTGAAGAAGACTTATAATTCGATCAAAAGGACCTCTCCCATGACTCAAACCTACGATGCCATTGTGATTGGCGCAGGTGTGATGGGCGCCAGCCTCGCCTTCCACCTCGCCGAACGCGGACTTAAGACTGCCATCCTCGAGCGCAGGGTCAGTGCCGCGGGCGCGACCGGGCACTCCAGCGGACTCGTGCGGATGCATTACGACCTTGCCGCCGAATCTGAATTGACGTTTGTCAGCTACAAGAATTATTTCAGCAACTGGAAGGAACGCGTCGGCGGGGACTGTGGATTCACCAACACAGGATTCCTGCAGATCGCCAAACGCGAACATGAGGATAAATTGCGTGGGAACGTTGCCAACCAGCAGCGGATTGGCATCAACACTTCGGTCATCTCCGCCGCGGAGGTGAAGGAGCTCTTCCCCGATCTCGTCACCGATCATTTTGATTACGCCGCCTACGAACCCGACTCAGGTTACGCCGACCCGACCCTCACGACCAACTCCTTCCTCGAGGCAGCCAAGTACAAGGCCGCGACGCTTATCCAGAACTGCGAAGTGACTGCCATCCACACGTCCGGCGGGCGCGTGACCGGCGTCAGCACGACCAGAGGGGATTTCGACGCACCGATCGTTATCAACGCGGCTGGGGCGTGGTCAAAGCACGTTGCCAGCCTCGTTGACATTGACGTCCCGCTCGAGACGTGGACACATGATGTGGCGTTTCTGCATCGTCCGCCCTCGCTGGGGCGAATCCCGGCGGCGATCGACGACGTCATCAACTGCTACTTCCGCCCCGAAGGCAGAGCCCTCATCCTTGCTGCCGGCGAAGACGAATCCCTGCGCGGCGAGCCCCCCGACGCCGAAGACCAGACGCCTACAGACACCTTCCTCGAAAAGCTGATCGACCAGATGATCCAACGTATTCCCAAAATTGAGGAGAGCGGCTTGCACTCCATCCACGTCGGGCGCGATGGCATCACACCGGACCAGCGCGCCGTCTACAGCGGATCTGGGCTTGACGGTTTTTACCTCGCTTGCGGGCTCAGCGGCACCGGCTTCAAGACCTCGCCCGCCGCGGGCGCCAGCCTGGTGGAGCTCATCCTCGACGGCAAGCCCAAAACCGTAGATATCACACCCTTTCGCTTCGAGCGCTTCGCCGAGGGCAAATTGATCGAAGGCGAATATGGGTATGGACACCTTTGGAAGTAAATCCTCCTGGCATGGGCGCGCAAAAGCTCCTGATTCGACTCGCGCAAATGGACGATCTTCCTGCGATTGTGGATATTTACAACCAGGCAATCCCATCGAAGCAATCCACAGGGGATACACAGCCCGTGCGAGTCGAAGACCGCAGGGCGTGGTTCGTAGAACACCTCCCTGATCGACATCCAATCTTTGTGGCGGAGGTAGAGGGACGAGTCGCAGGCTGGTGCAGCTTAAGCGCGTACCGGCCGGGGCGGGCAGCGCTCCGCTTCACGGCAGAGATCAGCTACTACATTGCGCAGGCATATCATCGCCAGGGAGCCGGGACAGCTTTAGTCGAGCATGCGATGGAAGCCTGTCCGGCGCTGCAAATCAGGCATCTGTTTGCGATTGTCCTCGAAGGCAATGAAGCAAGTGTCCGCTTGTTGGAAAAAATGGGCTTCGAACAATGGGGCTACCTGCCGAGGGTAGCTGTCTTCGATGGAAAAGAAATAGGGCATCTCTACTACGGGCGGCATATATACAATATAGACTTAAATTAGTTCTCAAGGCGAATTTAGCTAGGGATCGCTGTGCCGTTTTGTGTCTGTCCTCCGTCAGGTTGCCCAAAGTCCACATGATACATTTGGAATAGCGAACATCCGTTCTGATATACTATAGTATCGATATGCTGAACGATACACAAGTCCTGGAGGACCATTCTGTCTGCATCGAAGAAGTGATGCGCTATATCCGCGCCCACATCGGCGAGCCGCTCGATCGCGAACAGTTGGCGGACGTGGCGGGATTCTCTGTGCCTCATTTTCACCGAATCTTTACGGCACATGTTGGCGAGAGCGCCATCAGCTACGCCCGCCGCATCCGGCTGGAATGCGCCGCCCGCAAATTGCGGATGGGCGCCGTGGATATCACCGAGGTGGCGCTGGCGGCAGGCTATGATTCCCACGCGGCGTTTAGTAAAGCGTTCAGGCAGCAGTTTGGTCTCAGCCCCAGTGAGTTTCGTCAGCTCAATTGCTGGGTCGCCACACAACTTCTAAGGAAAGGATAAACAAATATGAAAATCAAACTGGCCAGCGTATCGATCGACGACTATAACAAGGCACTCAAGTTTTACACGGATATTATGGGGTTTGTAAAAAAGCAGGACATCTCCCTAGGAGAAGGCGCCCGTTGGATCACCGTCGTTTCCCCGGATGAGCCAAACGGGACCGAGCTGCTACTGGAGCCGAATGCCAGCTATCCAGCCCTGAAGGCGTTCAAGGAATCACTTGTGAAGGATGGCATTCCCTTCACAGCCTTTCTGGTGGACAATGTGCAGGAGGAATATGAACGCATGAAAGACCTGGGGGTGGATTTCACCATGGAACCAACGAACATGGGCTGGACCAGCGCTGCTATCTTTGACGATACCTGTGGCAACCTGATCGAGATCTACCAGCTCAACAACTAAGTAAGGCGGGTTGATAACCCGCTATCGCATAAAGTCAACAAACCGGAGACGGCAGAAGTGCTGTCTCCGGTTTTATTTTGCCTATCTTTGATACCGATACCCGGTTGTGGTGTTAATTCATTAGGACTAGACTCTTACTTGAAGGACCTAGAATGAAGCGTAACTTCGATCTCCGCCAGTTACTTTCGATTGTCAGCCTCGGGTTGGCAGGAGGCGCGATCATCCTGCCTCTGGTCATCTCCTTCGCAATCCTGATCTTTTCGGGAGAACTTTCCCCCTTCGCCGCCAGAGGTATTGGACTGGTGTTGTTTGGGGGGTTGATCATGCAGTTAATCATCGCGCTGACAAGTTCAGTGCCCGGCCTGACCGGCGGCCCACAGGACAGTCCCGCTGCGGTCCTGGGTCTCTCTGCCCTGACAATTGCGACGCGCATGGAAGGAGCAGCACCCGAAGCAAAATTCATTACAGTCGTTGTGATGGTCATTATTACCTCTGTTGTATCGGGCCTGCTCTTTGTATTCGTCGGTGGTTTTAAACTAAGCCGTTTGGTTCGTTTTATGCCTTATCCAGTAGTAGGAGGCTTTGTCGCCGGCACGGGGTTGCTGCTGACGCAGGGAGCGCTGGGTGTCATGACAGGCAAGCCGCCCCGTCTGGGGGACTTGAATATCCTTTTCCGTCCCGAAAATCTGTTGCTGTGGATTCCGGGCGTCCTGTTTGGGGTGATAGTGCTGATCGCCTCGCGGCGCTCGAAACATTTTCTGACCTACCCAGCATTGCTGATAGGCGCTGTCGCTCTCTTTTATCTTGTGATCTGGATCAGTGGAACCAGCCTCGAGCAGGTGCACCAGATGAACCTGCTTCTCGGACCCTTCCCGGAGGGAGCACTATGGACACCGTTGGATCTTTCGCTCCTGGCACAGGTCGATTGGGGGTTGATCGCCAGCCAGGCAAGCAACATCGCGGCTGTGGCTTTGATCAGCATCGTGGCGCTGCTCCTGAACGCCAGCGCGCTGGAGTTGATCGCCCAAAAAGACATGGACCTCGACCGTGAATTGATCTCCACAGGGGTCGCCAATATCGTAGGTGGGCTGGCAGGCAGTTCGGTCGGCTACCATCATTTGGGCGTTTCCTCCATTGCATTGCGGATGGGAATTGCCAGCCGGCTGGTAGCGTTATTTGCAACCCTGGTGTTGGGATTGGCACTGTTGTCTGGGGCATCCGTGCTCTCTTTGATTCCCAAATTCGTTGCTGGAGGGCTGATCTTCTTCGTCGGGCTGTCCTTTCTGGTGGAATGGCTGTATGATGCCTGGTTTCAATTGGCCGCGATTGACTACAGCTTGGTCTGGATCATCCTGTTTGTTGTTGGTGCCGTGGGCTTCCTCGAAGGGGTAGGAATCGGAATCGCCATTGCCCTGATTCTCTTCGTAGTGAACTACAGCCGGGTGGATATTGCCAAGAATCAGTTGACCGGCGGTACGTACCAAAGCAATGTAGAACGCCCGTTTGAACAACGACAGCTGATCAAAAGCATGGGCGAATCCATCTTCATCCTGCGGCTGCAGGGGTTCATCTTTTTCGGCACCTCGCAAAGCCTGGTCAGCCATGTCAACGTGCGTGCAAAAGACGTCGCACAGAAGAAGCTGCGATTCCTGATCCTGGATTTTCAGCACGTCACAGCGCTGGATGCCTCCGCGACCTTTAGCTTTGTGCGCCTGAGGCAAATGGCTGTTTCGAATCGGTTCTACCTGGTATTGACAGACGTCAACAAGCAGATCAAATCCAGGCTGAAGCGAAATGGTATTGACGAAGCAGACCCGATGATCCGCATCTTTCCCACGCTGGACTATGGTATGGAATGGTGTGAATCAAAGTTGCTGCTCGATGAAGGCGGCTTGACTATTATTCGAGCGGGCACGTTGCACGCGCAGCTTAAGAAACTTCTGCCCTCGGATGATAAAGTAGAGAAATTTGTCAGCTATTTAGAAAGACAGCAGGCAGAGGAATATCACATCCTGATCCATCAGGGCGACCCGCCGGACTGTATGTACTTTATCGATTCGGGCGAGGTGACGACACGTCTTCAAATATCCAAAGACAATTTCATCCGTCTCAAGAGCCAGCAGGGCGGCACAATGGTAGGCGAAATGGGATTATTTCTCAATCAATCTCGCACGGCGACAGTTGTAGTTTCCAAACCCAGCGTTTTATACCGGCTTTCTCTGGCGTCTTATCAACGGATGCTGGCGGAAGACCCTGATTTGGCTTTTTATCTATACCAGTGGATCGGTCGTGTGCTCTCCGTTCGGATTGCGGAAAACAACACCACTCTGGAAGTGTTACTGCGGTAACAAGCACACCAGACACCGTGCTACAATATTCCCAAGAAAGTCATATATATTCACCCAAAGGAGCCAACATGAAAGCCTCCACGATCCAAAAACTTGCCTGGGTTTATGCAATTATGTTTTTCTTTCTCGGTTCGCTGGCGCACATCCCCTGGATCAACGACGAGCACGGCGTCACACTGGGGATCTTTAGCCTGCAATGGTATGACGATCTTTTACATTATGCCTCCGGGGTCTGGGCAGGGATCGCGGCGTGGACGTCGTTCAGAGCCTCAGAATTTTATTTCAAACTGTTTGGCATTATCTATGGGCTGGATGGCGTGATGGGATTCCTCTTTGGGCAGGGCTATCTCGACGGGGGAATTTTTCTCCAGGGGATCACACCGCTCGACCTGACGACACGATTTCTCGCCAACATCCCTCATATCGCCATCGGCGGGATTGCTGTCTACATCGGTTTTGTGTTGAGCAAGCGCTTTGCCCAACATGCATACGCGTAGGCGCAGACGCCGTCCCGGCTGCCTGGCGATTTTCGTCTGGGTGGTGCTCCTGATCGCGCTGGGACCATCAGTCGTGAACCTGCCGCGCGTCTGGATCGCCTGCCGGGTCTGGGAAAACCCGCCAGCACAAGAGCCTGCTCCCCCTTCGGGCGACGCAGCAATCGGGGAGACCGTCCGCGAGATTCCCGATTATTACCGTCCCGAATCCAAGACCTATCTTACGCTGCCAGAATGGTACATCGTCTACAGCACGGATGAATATGCCGATTTCATCGCAGAGCACAGTTCGAGTGACTTTCCGTACTTCGGCGCCGTAGGGCAATACTGGCAGAGTTACGTGGATGTGTGCCATGAGATTCGCGGCAGGTATCCGTTCAACGGCGATTCGCAATTCACACTGGCGTTCATCGGACTCAGCTTCACAGCCGAGAACATGCTCAAGGGTGCCTACGAAGGGACGATTGGGCGGCTGACCGATTGGATCAGCTCGGATGCGCCCACGGAAGAGGAAGTCTATGCCGCGCGTGTGGCGCAGGACTACGGCGAATTCATGCACGTGACGCCGTGGTATTTCTTCCCCTTCCGAGAAACGCTGCAGGGCTTGTGGAATGAGACGAGTATGTGGGGACCTGACCCGATCCGCAAGTGGGAACGCAAGCTCGCCCTGACCGTGGAATATGGCGGGAAACTTTTGTATAGCAGCTTCACCAACCTCGGCGCGCAGGCGACCTATGGCGGCGCCGACGTGGAAAAAATCTACGCGGTTGCGGAAGACATCCCAGACGATATGCTCAGCCAGGATCTAGAAGCGGTGGAGGAGATCGACAGTGGAAGGCAGTTGATTCGCCTCACGCGCTTTGAATATTTTTCGGATACCGTGCCGGAACTTTTAGAGCGCGGCGTCCGGTTCGAGGAGATCGCCGGCAACGACGAAATCCTCTTCACCGTGTTAGGTCCACAGGAGGCGGACTACAACTTCGAGCATGGAGAATATCTCTTCAACCTGCCGATCCTCACCCAGCCCGGGCAAACGCGCGCGGCGATCAAAGTCCGCGTGGCGGATATGACGCAGTTCTTCGAGGAGTTGAATGGCAGGGAGGAGATTCAGTTCGAGCATATGTATGATTATTAAGGTGTAGTATCGAAGGACACGAAGCGCACTAAGGCAAATCCTTTATAACCCTAGTGCGCTTCG
>DATFHE010000205.1:0-5857 GCA_035248745.1 Anaerolineales bacterium
GGATCCGGATCAGCGAACCGTAATCGACGTTTCCGCTTCCCGCAAACTTCCGAAATGCTGACGGCGTTTCGGAAGTTTCTATTTATACGATGTTACGGAAGCAGACTCAGAAATGAATTGCATTCCGGCAGTCACATGCTATACTGTGCAACATCTATTCTAGAGGAGAAGAATATGAAAGCTCTACAACCACCCTTGTTTCTCACAGCAATGATCCTGCTCGTCGGACTGGCTTGTTCTGCCCTCAGCGGAGGCGGGGTGACACCCACCCAACCGCCTCCTCCGACAGAACCAGTACAAGTCCTCCCCACGGCAACCCAGCCAGAGCCTACGGAGGTTCCGCCAACCGAAGCTCCCGCCACCGAAGAAGCACCCCCTCCCACAGAAGAAGCGTCTGCCTCATCCGAGTTCTTCACCGAAGAATTTAGTTCCGATGACGCTCTGGAGAACTGGGATAGCTTCAGCCTCGGCTCCGGCGAAGATGATGACTTAGTCATCGAGCAGGAAGATGATCAACTGCTCTTCGATCTTGGCGATGAAGACCTCTACGTCTACTATATGTACACGCCGTATGAGTACGATGATGTGTCCATCAAGTTGAACGCTGAAAACCGCGGGCGCAATAACAACAACGTCAGCCTGATCTGCCGGATGAACTCAGAGGGTTCGCAGTGGTATGAATTCAGCGTGGAAAGCGGCGGCTTATGGTACCTGTATGCCGTAGACGAAAAATATAACGTCATTGCCAACGGAGGCACGAACGCCCTCAAACAGGGCAGGGAAATCAATGAGTACGCAATGACCTGCGATGGTGACAAGATCACTCTCTTCATTAACGACGAAGAGGTCCGGAGCGTCAACGATAACACGTACGGATTTAGCAGCGGGCTTGTCGGGTTTAATATCTCTTCGCTTAACGTGCTGCCCATCACAGTCGCCGTGAACTGGTTCGAAATCAGCCAGCCGTAAACAGAGGAATAACACAGAAAGAATGAAGAGACCTCTGGGCGCAGAGGTCTTTTCGTTAATATGACGGGTTACCCTCATCAGGGCGCTACGCAGTCAACCCCCCCTACCTTAATACAGCGGTATTCTCGCCCCATTCACTTTGGATGCTTCTTCGGAAAAGAGATACAGCATCGCTGCGGTGATTTCCCCGGGTGTCGTTCCCTTGCCCGTGTTTTTCTCATCGATCGAACGCACTTGAATGATGTTGGCGGTGACACCCTGTTCCTTGAGCTCCGCCGCGAGAGTCAGAACCATATTTTCCTGGGCGGCTTTTGCGGCGGTGTAGATTCCGGTCTTGCCGGGCGGGTTGGGGACGTTGGATGCAGAGACGATCATCACCCGTCCCCATTTGTGTCCCACCATCTGCGGTGCAAACGCCTGGAATAAATGGAACGTCGTCCAGATGTGCTGATCGAGCATGAGTTCCAGATCTTTCGCATCACCTTCCACCAGAGTCTTCCCCCCGATCCAGCCGCCCACGAGATGGATCAGGCCGTGGACTCCGCCGAATTTAGTGGCAACTGCCTCTGCCGTCGCGTGGATCGATTCCCGATCCCGCAAGTCCATGGTCGAGGCGAAGAGGCGGTCGGCTGGAAGGTTGAGGTCACGCGTTAGCGCGTCCAATTTATCCTGATTGCGATCGAGCAGAATAAGCGAGTGTCCCTGCGCGGCAAATTCGTGCGCAGTTTTCTTCCCCAGCCCACCGGTTGCCCCGGTGATCAGGACTGTTCTAGTCATTCAACTCTTCCACCTGGGCTTCACTCATGCCCTCCACGATGGCAGGATCCGACTGTTCCAGCAGTCGTTCGTTGCCATAGAGATCAATTAGATGGCCAGACTTTGCCGCCTTGGTTTCCAGGTAAAAGCGGTTATATTCATTTGGCTCCATAATATGCGGGATGCGTCCATTCACCTTGACGCCATAACGCGTGAGCTGATCGATTTTCTTCGGGTTGTTCGTCATGAGCTGCACCGATTCGATCTTGAGTGACATTAACATGTGCGCAGCCACGGCATAGTCGCGCTCATCGTCGCGAAAGCCGAGCACCAGGTTTGCTTCCACAGTATCCAATCCGTGATCCTGTAAACTGTAGGCGCGGATTTTGTTGGTGAGCCCAATGCCACGTCCTTCCTGGCGCAGGTAGAGCACGATCCCCCGTTCCATCTTTCCGATCTTCTTTAAGGCTGCTTCGAGCTGGTCACGGCAGTCACAGCGCAAGGAACCAACCACATCTCCAGTCAGGCATTCGGAATGCAAGCGCACCGGCACGTCTGAGGCACCGATCACATCGCCCCTTGTAATGGCAACATGATCTTTGCCATCTCGATTGTTTTCGAACGCTACAATGTGAAAATCTCCAAAACGAGTCGGCAACTCCGCCATCGCCACCACACGGACACAGACTTTATCCTTGCCCAATCCTTCACATTCGTGGTTACCTTCTTTTTCAAGAAGCACTTCAAATTTTTCATGCATTGTCGGATACATACTCACCTCTCAAAATGATACGTCAATAGAACGCCGCCATCTTCCCACGTTTCGGCGCTGACCAGTTTCATGGGAATCGCTTTGCTTCTTTCTACACCGTCACCTGCTGCCATCGTCGGGGCGGATTCACCACCGAAGATCATCGGCGCGACATAGGCTGTGACTTCGTCCACCAGCCCAAGGCGCATCAGCGCAAAGTTAAGGGTCGCGCCGCCCTCCACCATCAGGCGATCGATGCCAAGATCCTTCAGGGTGTTCAACGCACGTTCCAAATTGACCTGCTGTGCGTCATCCACATAGACGTCCACACTCTGCGCTTTGAGCAGGGAAAGCTGTCTCTTAGATGTGCGACGCGTCGTAAATATTACGATGCCTGCCTGTCCGCTGTTGAGAAATTGTGAGTCCTCTTTAATATTTGCCCGTGTCACCACACCCACCTTCACAGGGTTCGGAGAGCGACCGGCTCGGACGCGCTCGGCACGCAGCACTTCAGATTTAACCGTTAACCTGGGGTCTTCGTCAAGGAGGGTTCTCCCGCCCACCATCACCGCGTCCGCCCTGGCGCGCAGCTGATCGACGCGCTCTTTGTCGCGTGGGGAAGAGATGGCGGCTCCTCTGCGCTGAAATGTATCGATCTTGCCGTCCGCGGTCATCGCAACATTGATGAACACAAAGGGACGATTCATAATACAATTGTAAAGCCATACGTTAAAAAAAGTGACTGCCTTTTTGCAAAGGCTGCGCGATTGCTTTGGCAGGTTTGAGGAGAACTTATGCGCCAATCGATGCTTAGCGATGAACAGGCTCAGTTCCTGCGTGAGGAAAAAGACGCGCTGTCCGAGATCCGGCTCGCCCTGGCGGAGCTGGACGTCCCGCGCGAATCGCTGGCGACTCTGCAGGACGCCATCCTCCAACTGGACGAGTTGTTTTTACTTGTAGTGGTGGGCGAATTCAATGCCGGGAAGAGCGCCCTCGTCAATGCTTTGCTGGGGGAGAAGGTCTTACCCGAAGGCGCTACCCCGACCACATCACGCGTCACGCTGGTGAAATGGGGTGACAAAGTCGCCGAGCAGGTTGTGGATGAAAATTTCTCTATTTATACCTACCCCCTGGAATTGTTGAAGGAATTGAATATCGTCGATACGCCCGGGACAAACGCGGTCATCCGTTACCACGAGCGGCTGACGGATGAATTCGTCCCGCGCAGTGACCTGGTGCTGTTCGCCACCTCCGCCGATCACCCGCTCACTGAGAGCGAGCGGCAATTCCTCGAGCGCATCCTTTCGTGGGGGAAGAAGGTCGTATTTGCCCTCAACAAAGCGGACATCATCGAAAACGAATTCTCCCTGCAGGAGGTACGTTCGTTTGTTCTCAAACACGCGACGATGGTCCTTGGCGATACGCCAGAGTTCTTCCCCGTCTCGGCACGGCTGGCGCAGCGGGCATTGGCGGAACCGGACGCGGAGAAACGTGCGGAGCTGCGGGCTGCCAGCGGTTTGGATGGGCTGGAGCAATACATCACGTCCACATTGGATGACTCGACGCGACTCCACCTCAAGTTCAGCAATCCACTGGGCGTGGCAGAGAACATCCTGACGCAGACTGCAAACGTCAACAGCGAACAGTCGCAGGACCTGAAAGAGGATTTGCAAACCGCTGTGTCGTTGGAATCGACCATCAAGGATTACGAGCGCGATCTGCAAAACGAACTTCAACCGCGCCTGGCAGAAGTGGAGAATATCCTGCACCGCCTCGAGCAGCGCGGGCTTGATTTCTTCGATACCACCATGCGCATCATGAATATTCAGGAGCTGATGCGCGGCGATAAGGTGCGCGCAGATTTCGAGAAGAACGTACTGGCGGACATCCCGCAGCAGATCGAGGAGCACGTCCGGCGCTTGATCGACTGGCTGGTGCAGAAAGACCTGCAGGAATGGCAGCGGGTGATGACTTACGTCCAGCGACGGCGCGCACTGCATGCCGAACACATTGTGGGCGAAGGCATGGAGCCGCGCGAAATGCGCCGCCGGGAGTTGATCGACACGATGGGCAGGACTGTCCAGCGCATCATCGAGGAATACGACCAGGAGAATGAGGCCCGGGACCTGGCAGCGCACGTAGAGACCGCCGTTGCGCAGACCGCTTTACTGGAGGTCGGCGCGGTGGGGCTTGGGGCTCTGGTCACGGCGGCGGTCCTCTCCTCCAGCCTGGACGTGACAGGCATCCTGGCGGCGGGCACGCTGGCGATCGTCGGCTTTTTTGTCATCCCCTATAAGCGCAAGCAAGCCAAGGATAAATTTACAGAAAAGATGGAAACGCTGCGGACCAACCTGCTCGATACACTCACGGCGCAGTTCAACAAAGAGTCCCAGCGCGCCGTCGAGAGGCTGCGAGAGGGCATCACGCCCTACACGCGCTACGTCCGCTCGGAGAGTGAACGGATCGAGAAAACGGAGACAACCCTCGCCAGACTTAAGCAGAGGCTATCTGCCCTGCGGGCAAGAAGCCAGGTGGTGATCAAGAAGTGAGTAAAAGTTTGATACAAAGATAGTTGTAATATCAAAAGTCAGACTGCCCAGATATAAATTGGGCAGTTTTGTTTTTTCATGCATGTGAACGATGTAACCTCAAAGTGACAGATATCGTCTTGTAGAGTACGGTCGTGTTTGGTATTCTATTGGGAACGTGCAACGAAAATCCATTGTGCAGGGAGGAAAATCATCTTCCCGGGGAGACATCATTGTCCACACATCGACGCAATAAGGAACAACTACTACATAAATGGCTCGTCTTATTGACAATACTTACTTTTTTTAGTCTATTAATCGCGCCTGTCGGTACAGCATATGCACAACCGAAGGTGGCGGATGTCTCGTCACAATGCCCATCTTATCAACCTGGTATTCTACAGGAGAAAGAGCTTCTGGATACTCTAACTCTAGAATGTATCCGGGTATACAAGGAAGCTGTCCGGCAGACATATACATTCGAGAAAGAGGCTGCATCAGCATTACCGGCCCAGGCAGGCAGCGAGCCCGATGGTTTCGGCTATACCTACCATGACGCTGTCCCGTATAACTGGATTAACGCTACCATCAACAGTGGTCTGATCGGTGACGACAATTTCACGGGACCACTGGATATCGGCTTTAGCTTCCCGTTTTATGGCATTCCCCAAACACAGCTTTACCTGAGCACGAACGGTCTGATCACTTTTGGAGGCGGGAGCCGGGAATGGGACGGTTTTTGGATTAAGGATAAGGGAAAACCCAACAACCTGATCGCGCCATTCATGGATGATTTGCTGGTGGGTAGTCCCTATAACAGCGGTGCCATCTATTACTCGAGAGGTGGCAGCGC
>DATFHE010000206.1:0-9676 GCA_035248745.1 Anaerolineales bacterium
TTCTAGTTTTTGGACTTCGCCTGATTGAACTTATCGTTCGTAGGCCAAGTCACGCAGTTGCTGTGTTGGGTCTAAGAGAGTCATCAATGGTCCACCTTCGCGTTATAGGTACCCCTGCAACAATATTGCAACAAATATACAAGCCTCCCAGCTACATCACAATGGGGGAATTGCTTCTGAATATTAGGTGAATCCCTAATACCAAGAATGTCAAATTTTTACCTGACAATCAAGCTAGATTCATCAACGCCCTCGCGTAGAGAAAAATAGTCCCACCTCTATCGGTCCGTGTAACCTTTCTCTTCTGTAAGATGTAGCGTGCAGGGCAGGAAGCTTTATCTATCCGAAAGGCGTTACATCGCTATATCAATGTAACATGTCACGCAATATCACGTCCTGAATGCAAGCAAATTCATCATGAAAGGATCAGAGTACCCGGGAGATTTCAATGTTACACACCGATGGGATCATAAAAACCCTGCCTTACACAAAGTTCTATTTCACTATTGCGGAAATAGGAGCATTCACTGAAACAAGCATTCCAGAGGGGGAACAATGAGCACACAGTCCCGCTGGCCTACTGAGAAAGCGAATGAATGGTACGCACGCCAGCCCTGGCTGATAGGTTGTAACTTCATCCCCAGTAATGCCATAAATCAGCTGGAAATGTGGCAAGCGGAGACGTTTGACCCCGACACTATCAACCGGGAACTTGGCTGGGCTGCAGATATCGGTTTTAATACCGTACGGACGTTCTTGCATGACCTGGCCTGGGAAGCAGACCCGAGTGGATTTAAGCAGCGAATCAGCCAGTTCTTGGATATTGCATCCCGACACGGAATTCGCCCCATGTTGGTGATCTTTGACGATTGCTGGAATTCGGATCCCAAAGTCGGTTCTCAGCCTGTGCCCACGTCTGGCGTTCACAATTCTGGCTGGGTCCAAAGTCCAGGCATTACTGTTGTCAATTGCGGCCCATCTGCCTGGGGCCGGCTTGAAACGTATGTCAAGGACATCCTCGGCTCATTTGCGCATGACGAACGCATCTTACTCTGGGATTTGTACAATGAACCCGGCAATAGCAGCAACGGAGATAAGTCTCTGCCGCTGGTGAAAACGGTTTTCGATTGGGCGCGAGCAGTTAACCCATCCCAACCCTTGACCGTGGGAATCTGGTTTGAAAATGAAGTCCTTAATGAGTTCCAGCTTGCGGCCTCTGACGTGATCACATTCCACCACTACTGGGAGCCGGACAAGCTGGAACGCGAGATCAGGAAACTCAAAGCATACGGACGGCCCGTGCTCTGCACCGAGTGGATGGCACGCACCATCGGAAGCCTCGTGAAAACGAACCTGCCGGTGTTTGCCCGTGAAAACGTGGGTTGTTTTAATTGGGGGCTGGTCGCGGGAAAGACAAATACCATTTACCAGTGGAAAGAGCTGAACCTGGTCAAAGAATCCATCGACCTGCAGATCGGGCCAGAAGTCTGGTTCCATGACCTGCTCTGCGAGGATGGAACACCTTATGACCCAACCGAAATCGAAATATTCAGGAAGCTTACCGGTGTCCGCCGACCTTCCTCGTCCGGGCTCACCTTCGCCCAGCCTGCGCTAAGTTAATGAAGAGGCCGATAAGATAAATATAGCCATTCACTGACTCAAAACAAAGAAACCCTTAGGATCCTAAGGGTTTCTTTGTTAGTTATGGCAAGAAGCAACCATTTTCTAATTGAGCTGAACTTTGAGGGCTTGGAGCAGGCTCATCAACTCTGCAAAGATGTACCTTGCGAGAGGATTCGTTTCCAGATTCCTGGACAGCTGGAACGTGGAGACAAGCACCTCTCCTTCTCCCGCTCGTCTCCTGGCGATCGTTGGCACAGGCTTATGCAGCCACCCAACGAATAGACCCGCGTACACATCGAATGCGAAATCGCGTGATGAAAAATTACGAATCACGTGTTTCGGTGTGAGCCCGGCGAACGCAAAATTCACGGTTCCACCGGTCGGTAGTTTTTCGAAGCGGTGCCAACCCAAACTGCTTGCCCAATCGCCCTCCCAGGGACTACCTTCGCGTTCCTTGATTCTCAATCCAGGGATGTGCATTTGCAGGGACTCTTCATCTTCCGCGAGCAGGAGTACCCGCCCGCCGCGCAGCACGAACTCACGCAGGTTGTCATCCAACAGCGTCACAACTGCCATGTCCGCTTGCGACAAGTCTTTTGTTACCGAATATCCTAACTTTTCAAGTGGCGCCTGAAGATCTGGAGAATAAACTGATTGGCCTTTCCCGAATGGAGAGATCTCAGGAAAAACATAGATTTCCTGCTCGGTGGAAGCGATCAAACGTTCATCATGGAACAAATTCAGTTCGAGCCGGATGAGCGTCGGTTCTTCGACCTGTGGGGTTTCAAAACTCACAACGCCCAGCTCAGTAACTCCAAAGGGTGAGCACTTTCCCGTACGCACTTGCACGCCACGATCTACGAACGTATCGCCGGTCGCCTGCCACTCCAACACCGGGTCTTCGATATCCAGCGCGGAGTAATGCGAGAATGACACCTTCATGGAACAGGTCTCACCCGTAGAATATGCCAGCTGCTCCCAATGAGGAATGAGCACATCATCTGCATTGAATTTGTTCAAGCGAGCATAGTAAGCCTTTGGATTGCGATACATGTCCAGCAGGCCGTTAGCTTCCCAATGGACATCGGTAAACTCAGTAATGACATACCCCTGCAGGCTGGCATGAGCACGCATGTTCTCGATCTGGAACTTAAGTGCATCATATTGAAGGCGCTGGCTGGCTTCCGTCAGGGCAGCTAACGAGGGAAAGACGCGGTTCAAATGATACTCTCTAAATCGCTGCTCAATGCCGCGCGGATACACGATCCCATCGTTCCAGTCGAGTCCGCTGTCAAACCACCAAGGAGGGGTGCCGCCATTGGCTTCATAAAGTTTACGGACATCAGGCAAGCCCCAGTTGCCAAACTCTGAAACAATCAGCGGCTCATCGCCTTTGGGCTGCGCATCTGGGGCAAGAGGTCTTTCATCACCATGCCAGGGATCGAGGATAAACTCGCGCCAGAGAGCATGATCTGTATATTCGTGCGCAAACAGCCACCATGGACGACCTGCGTACTTGGCTGTCCATCTCCGCCACTTGTCGAGATTATCGGGCATGGCGTAGTAGCTGTGGAAATCGGCAATATCGGTGGTCACATGAAAGTTGCTCCAGCAGGCTGAGTTCCCGATCACAAGCCGGGTGGTGTCTAGCTCTTTGAACCAACGATAGGTTTCAGCCAACCAGGCGCGCTGAGAGGGATCCGTCAGATCGATTCCCCAGCTTTCATTCATGATCGTCCAAATCCCAATGCTGGGATGGTTTCCGTCGCGCTCCAGCATGCCGACCAATGTTTCGCGGGCGCGTCGTTTAGCGTCTTCGGTCAGCAGGGTATGGTTGGGCAGTTCTGTCCAGATCAGCAAGCCTACTTTATCGGCGGCGGCATAGTAGCGTGGGTCAGCAACCTTGATGTGCACCCGCAGGCAGTTGAGTCCCATCTCCTTGGCTTTGCGGAATTGATCTTCAATGTATTCCTGCGAGGGCGGCGTGCAGATCAGCTCCGGATAGTAATCCTGGTCGAGCGCAGCCCGCATATAAAATGGGCGACCATTCAGCAAAATTCGCCCATCCTGTGCTTCGATAGTCCGAAAGCCAAAAGTTTCAGTCACTTCATCGGCGTGGGTAGATACTTTCAACATGTATAAGTTCGGCTCATCGGGCGACCAAAAGAAGGGATGTTCGACGTGCAGTGAAAAATATGGTTCTGACGATTCCGCTTGTGCCACACTGACACCTTGCGGATCGAAAACTTCTGCTCTAAGTCCATCCATGAAATCACCGCGTCCACGGACTTCCACGCACACCTGTTCGCCTTCCGTCGAAACCCTGACCTGCTGGATGTGACTCTCAGCTCGCGACTCGACCCAGACCGGCTGCCAGATACCGGAGAGCATGCCGTACCAGGATTGCTTACCGTGCGGAACTTCAGGAAAGCTCTCGAGTGGATCATCCACGCGGACGATGAGGGTGTTGAGTCCAGGACGCGTAGCGCCGGTAATATCCAGTTCAAAGGGCAGATAGCCGCCCTCATGTTCCCCAACTTTGACACCGTTCAACCAGACTTCGGCAAAATAATCGACCGCGCCGAACCCAAGAATGAGAACATGATCTGCGCCCATCCATTCGGCAGGAACCTGAAATTCACGCTGGTACCACGCTTCTCCAACATGATCTCGAAAACGGGCGTCAGCCTGCCAGGGGGAAGGAACAGTAATCTGTGAACAATCATCCGTATTCAGGATCTTGTTTGGCGAGAAGTACCACTGACCGTCAAGGGAGCGACGAGTGCGATGCGACAAGGGGGGACTCTGAAATGCTGGACTGAAGACTGGTGGCATCGGACGGGCGATGTGCTCCTGGTAGTGTTTCACAAGCGGCGTGGCCTTCCGGCGCAAGACACCCTCTGTGTCAAAGGCAGAGTCATACAAGCCGAGATGAACCAGATACTTATCAAGCGTAAGTCTACCTTTTCGATATGCCCAGTCCACCATTGTGAAAAGAGGGAACCATGTGTAACCGATGATCGGGATGCCTTCCGAGCGGAGAGAACCAACCGTCTCAAGCGTTTGGTCCATCCATTTGGCGCGGGCTTTTATATCTCCGTTGGTGGATGTTTCCGTGATCATGATTGGCATGCGATAACGTTCCCAGGCTTCACGGAGGATGACTTCGATCTTATGCCCGGAGGCTCGCCTGACGACGGTATGCGCCTTGCCATCGGGTCGCTGTCTCAACTCTGCATAAGACCAGGGGTAGTAATTCGCGCCGAAGACATCGAAGCTCACTCCGTTCCGGCGGAACCAATCGAGTTGTGCATCTGTTGCGCCGTGTTGATGTACGTACTCCTCGAGAATCGGATCGTCATCGAGGCGGCCGGTGGCAAGATTGAAGCACAGGAACTGGCGGGCGTTCGCGAGCGCCGCACGTGCTTTCAGCGATTCGTCCCGTGTAAATGTATGCCACAAGGCTTCCACCTGCACGGTGACCGCGTCTGGTTGTTCGCTCTTAATTGCCCGAGTGGTAAGCACCATGCCTCTGGCGATCGCCAAAGCCAGTTTTACATAACCATCGTCTCCACTCAGGTACGGAGGCCATTCTGCCTTGTATCCAGACATGCTGGCGTTGACCATGGGTTCGTTGAGCGGTGTGTAATAGCGCACCAGCGACTTGTAGCGCGCAACGACAGCGGACGTGTATTCCGCCACGCGATCAGGATAACTGGAGTTGATAAAACTGTTATCCAGCCACATCGGCGTGCCATAGTGCATTAGATCCAGGATAGGTGTAATGCCTTTCACAGTGACAAGGTGTTCGAGCGCTTTATCCGTCCACTCCCAATCCCATTGATCTGGCGCGGGCTGAACGATGTGCCAGGGAATGCCCCAGCGCACGGCTTGTACACCCGTCTCAGCGACGAGGTCGATATCGCTTTTCCACAGTTTGTAGTGTTGGGTCAGTTCATATTCGTCAAGGGCACGCAGGCGAGGACGCGCGTGCTGAATGAAGGTATCTTCGATACCTGTAGCCCATGTAAAGGGCGCTGCGAGGATGTCGTGTGTCATTTATATCAGGGGAGTAGTTGGGGGGAGGAGGTTGGTCCGTCTGTAACTGGTTTATCACCTTCAAATGTGACCTGATCAATGTGCAGGCTACGTTCCCCCGCCGGGTAACCCACAGCCGCGCCTGTCCAGGCGTGGTATACCATCCACAGGTCCCCTTCTTCATCGGTGAAGAATGCCTGACCACCCGGGCCCATCACCGGCGCTTCGTAATCCAGCCATGGTCCGTTCAATGGTTTTTCGCAGGGCCCGGTCACCGTCTCGCAGACGGCATAGCCGATGGCATATTCATGAGATTCCCACCAATTGGCGGAATAGAATAAGTAATACCGGTCGTTGTGCTCGACCATGGCAGGGTTCTCGATCAGGGGTCTCTCCCAGGGCTGGTCCCTCTTGATCAGCTTGACCGGCTCACCGACCAGGGTCAGACCATCCGGGCTGAGCTCCTGGACCCAGAGTGCGACCTCGAGGCTGCAGCAATTGCCATCATTCTTCCAGAACAGGTACAGCTTGCCGTCATCATCCTGGAATGGATAGGCGTCGATCGAGCCGCCCAGGTCGCCCTGGCAGATAAAAGCCTCATCGTTCGGGTCGACGAATGGACCAGCCGGATCATCGCTGAGAGCTACGCCGATGCACTGCCGATCAATCTCTTTCTCGCGCGCCACATAATACATCACGAATTGGTCTTCGATCTGGATCACCCCTGGCGCCCAGGTGTAACCAGAGTTGACAACTGCCCACTTCGGAAGCGCGGGCAGTGCATCGCCCAGGTTTTCCCACTCGAGCAGATCCGGGGAAGACATCACGCGGATATTGACCGAGCTCCCGTTTGTGGTACCGTAAGCAAAGTATGCGTCGCCGACCCGAATGATATGCGGATCGGGAAAATCATTATCGTAAACCGGATTGATGTAGGAAGGCCCAGAGAGAGCCGTCGCTTCGGGGGTGAGCGTAGGACCCTCGGTTTCCGTGGATGCGGGCTCCTGCGTAGAAACAGTCGTCGCGACTGCTGAAGGCGCACAAGCGCTCAGAAGCAGAAGTCCGATTATCCCAAACTGGATACAGATATTTACGCGGGACAGATGTCGCATTTAGCCCTTAATACCGGTCATGGAAATAGAACGGATAATATAGCGCTGGAAAACGGCATACAGGATCAACACAGGGATCGTCAGCACCAGAGCACCTGCCATCAGCTTGCCATAGTCGAAGTTGTATTGCCCCTGCAGGGTAGCCAGACCAACCGGCAGTGTTAGATCTTGACGATCATTCCCTAAGATCAAGAGAGGCCAGAGGAAGTCATTCCACGAGGTGAGGAAGGTAATGATCCCCAAGGTAATCAGAGGGCCTTTGGATAGAGGTAAGATGACAGAGAAAAAGGTGCGCGCTACACTGGCGCCATCAATGTAGGCGGCTTCCTCCAGTTCCCTGGGAAGCCCCTGGAAAAATTGGCGCATGAAGAACACGCCAAAGACTCCTGCAAACCCAGGAGCAATCACTCCCTGGATCGTGCCGATCCAGCCGAGTCTAGCCACAGTGAGATAATTCGGGATCAAAAACATGATGCCGGGCATTACCAACGTTGCCAGCAGCAGTCCGAAGAGCAGATTCTTGCCGGGGAATTCCAGCCTTGCATAGGCGTAACCGGCGAGCGAGTCGATGATCAGGATGACAGACGTAAACAAGGATGCAATGAGCATACTGTTGAAAAACCACTTTACGACGGGCAGGGTTTTATCATTAAAGATGGATGCAAAGTTCTCCAGCGTTGGATTCACTGGAATCCAATTGGGATTGAGCCACTCCTCAAACGGCTTGAAGGCAGTTACGACCATCCAAAGCAGTGGCAGAAGGAAGAAAAGCGCAAAGAGAATCAGCACCAGATAAAACAGGGTTCTGTTCCACCTGGATTCACCAATCTGAACATCTGTTTCCTGTATCTTCTGGGTAGTCGGTAAAGTCGTCATGGCAGCTCTCCTAGCGTTCCTCGGTTTGTCCGAAAAATTTGAAATTGAGATAGGTCAGGACAAGCAATAGCAGTGCAACAAAAATGGACATGGCTGCGGCAATACCCATCTGGCCACGAAGAAGGCCTTCAAAGAAGATCCGATAGATGACGGTCTGCGTGCCATCTGCTGGACCACCTTTTGTCATGAGATAGGGTTGCCCGAACAGGTTGGCGGAAGCGATCAGGGTAATTGTCAGTACAAACACAAGCACAGAGCGCAGCATGGGCAGGGTGATGAGAAAAAACTGTTGCCGTGCATTGGCTCCATCCAGCGAGGCTGCTTCATATAAGCTGGCGGGGATCTCCTGCAGAGCAGTCAGAAAAATGATGGTATTGAAACCAATTGTCCACCAGATGGTACAAATGGTGATAGCGATCCAGGCACTGGGAAGGTCGCCCAGCCAGTTGACGGATTTCAGCCCAAGCCCCTGGATAGCCTCATTCACGATGCCTGTCTGTTGAAAGATCCACCACCATAAGACAGAGGCAACTGTCACCGAGAGAGTATAGGGCGCGAAAAAGATCGTGCGGAACAGGCCTCGACCCGGGTAATTGCGGTTCAGCAGCACAGCGAGCACCAGGGCAATCCCGACCAGCGGCAACACCGACCAAAGAATGAACTCGCCTGTATTGCTTAACGAATTCCAGAATTGGTCAAACTGAACACTCTTTGGGTCGAACAGGTTGGCATAATTCTTCAGCCCCACGAACGGCCTGTTGTTTGGTTGCAAAAAGTCAAACCGGAAAAGGCTGATATAGATACCATAGAGAAAGGGCCAGCCTAAGAATGCTGCAAAGAACAACAGATGTGGCCCAATAAAAAGATAGGGTACGATAGATATCTTTTTACGTGCCTTGCGGGTAACAGGATAGTTGAGGGCTTCGACTTTTGTTGCCATGAAGGAATTTCCTTTCCAGCACGAGAGCTCATGTAGAAGAGCCGGGGAGGCATACTCTGGCCTCCCCGGCTCAAGATCAAAGGGAACTATTCTCCAAACGCAGAGAGATTTTCTTCCATGACCTGCTGGGATTTGGCGGCGGCTTCATCCAGGGCGGCCTGGAGATCGGTCACATCGCCAGCCAGGTAGGCATCCACCACTGGTCCAAATTGATCCCACAGGGCGGGTTCCAGTGCAGGCGCCTGTGCCGGGAACACTACCATATTGACAGATTCAACAACCTGCGAGATAGGGGCTGCCACACTAGCAAGGTTGGGGTCGTCACGGACACTCTGGCGCGCGGGAACCTGGCCTGCCGCAGCCCAATCCGCGGAGTGGTCGGAGAGCCACTTGATCCACATGGCGGCTGCAGCCTGGGTGGCGGGATCATCCGTGGTCAGTGCGAGCTGGTGGGAACCGCCCCACGTGGCAGGCTGGTCACCGATGGTGGGCAGCGGCGCAAAGCCGACGAAGTCCAGCTTCTGAAGATCGGAGATCCACCAGGGACCATGGAACACCATTCCCACATTGCCTTGCTTGAATACGTTCACTTCCGGGTCGCCTGTACCGCTGACATCCGGTGTGTATTTGTCCCGCAGTTCCTTGATCTTTTCCAGAGCCTTGACACCAGCCTCCGAGTTATAGGTGGCTGTGGTACCTGCGTCGTCGGTCAGCGAACCACCGTACTGGCGAATCAGAGCCTGAAACAAGGTGGCACCTTGGAAGGCAGTACCAATCGAAACCGGCGTGACATTAATCGCCTCGAGCTTTGCCACGGCATCTTCAAATTGCTCGCGCGTCCAGGGTTCTTTGCCAGGAGCTTCAATGCCTGCCTGCTCAAACAGATCCTTGTTATAGAACATGATCAGCGGGTGGACATCCAACGGGATGGCATATCGTTCGCCCTTATATTCACCTAGGCTCCAAAGATGTTCAGGAAAATCGCTGGCCAAATCCTCACCCAGGACCGCCATAGCCTCGGGCCCGAACGGCTTGAGTACATTGCGAGCGGCCAATTGCCCAACATTGATCGCGCGGACAACAGTCA
>DATFHE010000207.1:0-9350 GCA_035248745.1 Anaerolineales bacterium
TGAATCCGATCCTGGGAAGCATTGAAATCGGCGACTACTTCTTCCTGCGTTTCAATCTGCGGTGCATCGGTGCCGGTGCCTAAGCCGACGAACCAGCGGATACAAACTTTGCCGCCTTCGCATTCCGCAACAGGATAGGGAGTGAGGGTGGGTGTTGCCGCGGGAGCTTCGGTCGCGCCGGGTTCATCTGTGGCAGCGGGTTCCGTGGCTGCTGGTTCATCTGTGGCAGCAGGTTCGGTGGCTGCCGGTTCATCTGTCGCAGCGGGAGGCTGCGTGGCGGGTGCGCCACCACCACACGCTGTCAGGACCATCGAGGCGATGATCAACAGAGACAGAACGTATACAAGTTTCTTCATGGTGAATTTTCTCCTCTACTTAAAGATTTGGATGAATAAAATTCGGAAAACATTCGCAAAACAGGAGTACGGGTGCGGCGATCACCTCCTTTACAAGGTCTGGGATTCATGCTGGACAACCACACGAACGACGGAAAATGATTTCAGTCGGCAGGACAACCGCTCCATTCGAAGCCGGGTTCTCCAAAAGCTCAAATAACCGCTCTGTGGCGATTCTTCCCACCGATTCTGTGGGGGCACGAACTGTCGTTAGAGGGGGATTTAAGAAAGGTGCAAAACCAAGGTCATCAAACCCGATGACCGCTACATCTTCAGGAATACGATGCTTATGCTCGTGCAGGGCTTTCATGACCCCGATGGCTGCGTCATCATCGCCGGTAAATACAGCGTCGAACGCGACGTGCTTTCCATTACTCAGAAAATCATTCAAGACCTGGAAGGCAATGTCGCGTTCGAATTCTCCATTCAGAACCAGTTCTTCATCAAAGGGGATTCCGTTTGCCGCCAGCGCAGATTTATAGCCTGCTTCGCGTCGGACAGAATCTTCCTGGTGGAGCGGGCCTCTCATAAACAAAATGCGGTGTTTCCCGTGAATCCGGATCAGGTGCTCCACCAGTCTATGGGTAATTTCTATATTTTCAACTGTTACACTGGGGATCTCTAAATTTTTGGGGGATGTCCTATGGACTAAGACCATGGGGAACCCACTTGCATTCAAATTCGCCAGATCCTCGTCAACCAAGCCATCTGAAAAAACGAGCAACCCATCCGTATTATGCGGACCGATGGGCGGGGGCATCGCATTGCGGCTATTTGCGTGATAGGTGGCGACGATCAAGTTGTACTCTTTTTTGCGAACCACCGCTTCTACACCATTCAACAGAGGAACGAAGAAGTCATTATGCAGATTGTTGAGCAAAAGACCGATGACTCGAGTTTTACGGCTTGCCAAGTTTCGAGCCGCGGCGTGGGGCACATACCGGAGTTCGGTCATGACCTGGTTCAGCCGCTCGGCGACTTCGGCAGAAACCGGTGCATTTCGGTTAATAAAACGGCTCACCGTGGCGACCGACACACCTGCCTGCCGAGCCACGTCACGAATTGTCACCGAGGAGGAACGCCGAGTCATAATTCTTATGTAACCGTTTACTGTAACCGTTTACATTATTTCATGAATTTTCAGGAGAGTCAACCAACGCTTTTCTTAAAGAATCCATGAATACGCGTTTGACAGACTGTTGATCCCTAATTAACGCTATTCAGAGACAATATAAAGACTAATTGATTGTGATGGGACAGTAATACGATCAGCCAATTCGACTGTGCCGACATTTTCCGCACTGTGAATTTCGTCGAACAGCCACAATTCCGCCGAAATCGATGCCTGATCACCAACCTGGATGGACTTGGTTTTTTCTTCAGAGGAGAGATTGATCAACATAATCGTTAGCGCATCATCTTCGTTTCGCGCGGCATAAATTGTCAAACTGGGGTCATCGGAAGACGAATAAACCAGCTCAGTTCCGAACTTTTTATATAATTGATACGTGTAATAAGCCGGATATACATCAAACGGACCAATAAGCCCCAGGCCGCCAAATCCTCCTTTTGCCGTGAGCGCCCATTCATTTGCTATAAAAACGTCATTTTTGATCATTCGGCCCAGGACATCGGCTAGCCAGATGGCATTGTAATGAGAGTCGGGTGTGGCTTCCCCACCCACTGATTTGTCATAGGCGGAGTTGAATTCCGTCACCGCAATAGGCAGGTTACGACCTGTATATTGGTGGATTAATTCGCGTGCATGAATAATGATTTTGTCCCACTCTTGAGCATTTGCCTGTAATTCGTCAATTGAAGGCGGTCCCGAGGTCCTTGAACGCGGAAATGGATAGCGATGAAATGAAACGATGTCAACCAGATCCCCATTTGCCTTGAGGAACTCGATAAACCACTCTTCGTCACGCGGCCCAAAGTTGGTAGTTGCCTCTGAGGAGGGATCAAAACTGAATTGGTTGATTTCTGCTCCCACCAGCTGAATAGTGGGGTCTACTTTCTTCATCGCCTCGGCAAAGGTGCGCCACTCCGTATTAAATCGTTCTATATCATACGATTCACCACGGTTCTTTAATTCAGCATCAAATAAGGTGGGTTCGTTGCCGATTGACCAATATCGTACGTTATATTTTTTCTCTATGTTGGTATAGCGGACCATCTCGGCAGCTTGTTCCGGCGTCCCATCCAGCAACCGGACATGAAAGATTGCCGTAGCTCCCAGTTGATTCGCGAAATCCATAAATTGATCAATTTGCAGAGGTGTCACATTATTATGATCGCCCCAGGCACCGGCAGGGAATCGTAAAATCTTAATCCCTGACTCAAAGGCTTGAGGCAACATATAAAAAGGAACAGTCAGCCAGGGACCGTAGTTCGAGCCATAGACCAGCGGGCTGATCGGTCCGAGTGACTGGGAAGGGTCTACAAAGAGAGTATCAGGAATAGGGGTGGGGATAAGAGTAGGCGTCGGGGGAAGCTTTTGCGTAGGTACTGCAGACGCAGAGGGGGTAATGGAATTCAGGGGCGGGACGGAAGGAGCGCAGGCGGAGAGCATCGAAACCAGAACGATAATTTCAAACAGTCTGTGCATGGTTGCCTCTGAAACTTCGTAATGACTCGCTCGTATATACTACCATACAGTACGGTTACAAAATTGTTTGGTGGTGTCTTTTCACTTCTGTCGATGATAAAATCTGCCCCAACATTAACGTCAAGAGTGGGCATCCACGATGAAAAAGCAGAAATCTGAAACGAAACTCAAAGGAGAAAACATTATGCGTTCCATTTCATTCCCCAAATGGCTGACTTGGGGCATTGGCACACTTATTGGTGTTGTCATACTGGCTGTGGTCATTCGATCTTTTTGGTATTTTGAAGTCATTAATAATGATGAAGTTGGCATTGCCATTGAAGCCGGTCAGATCCGGGGCGTTAAACAACCAGGCATTGCCTACGATCTTGGTTTATTTGTCGAGCTGGTCAAGATCAAAACAAGTGCAGTTGCAATCACTGTGGATGATCCTGAGCTGATCACCTCAGACAAGCAGCGCATTGGACTTCAGGTGACCGCTGACGTCTTCCGTCCGAGCGAAAGGGATCTCGTGACAGGCAACTATGCCCGCTATCGCGGCATTTATACCGATGATAATTCGCTCCAGCAACGTATGACCGCTTTCACGCTTCAGGCAATGAAAGTGTGTGTGGGTGATAAGAAGTTCGATGAAGCAGTCATTGGCTCCGGGCGCGATGCTCTGCGTGCCTGTATCGATGAGGAACTAAGCGGCTTGGCTGAGCCCTTGGGCTTGGAGGTGAGAAACGTGGCGGTCCCGCAGGTGACAATTTCACCCGAAGTACAGGCGGCGTTGGATGCCATTGTTCAAAGCCGTCTGCTGACCGAAAAAGCCAAACAGGATGTAGAAAAGGCGCAGCAAGAATCGCTTGCCTCACAGGCAGTGGAAGAAGGGCGCATCCGTGTGGAGCAATCGAAATTGCAGGAAGAGGCGCGCCAGCAGGTCACGCTTCAACAGCTCAAAGAGCAGCAACTGGAAGCACAGCTGGCAGTGATCGAGCAGGAGACAATCAATGCCCAGGCGCAGCTGGAACTCACCCAGGCACAGCAGCAGGTGGCTGACGAACAGGCGCAGATCGATCTTGCAAAGGAAATTGCCCTGGCACAGCTTTACGCCGCGAACCCGGACTATGTATCCCTGCAGATCGCCCTGGCGAATGCCCAGTCGATCAAAGAGACGGATAAGCTGATCTTCACGCAGGATGGTGTATTCCCGAATTTGATATTCAACAACGGCGCTGTTCCAAGTTTTGATATCGGCGCACAACCCTAATCATACGGATTCTTAATACAACAAGGCGGCACCTTTGGTGCCGCCTTGTTGTATTTTCATTTGTCCTTAATTTTTATGATCGAGATACTTGAGCCCGGAACCTGTATTGAATAACACGATCTTTTCTTCAGGGTGTACCCAGCCTTGTTTGATCAGGTCTTTAAGGGCAGCAAGAGTCGCTGCGCCTTCGGGGGCCGCGAAGATTCCCTCCATGCCTGCAAGTTGTTTCTGTGATTCCAGAATGGACTCGTCACTGACAGCGATCGCAGTTCCTTCACTTTCGTATATATCTTTGAGAATGATATGATCGGCAAAGCTTTTTGGCACGCGCAAACCTGAAGCAAGGGTATGGGCGTTTGTCCAAAAATCGCAGAAGGAGGCGCCTTGCTCGAAGGCTTTTACGACGGGCGCGCATCCATCTGCCTGTACAGAGACCATGCGCGGTCGTTTTGTATTTTCCAGCCAGCCTAAGGCTTCCAGTTCCGCAAAGGCTTTCCACATCCCGACCAATCCCGTACCGCCGCCGGTGGGGTAGACAATTACATCCGGTAGCTGCCAGCCAAACGACTCCGCCAATTCGTATCCCATCACCTTTTTCCCCTCGACGCGATACGGTTCCTTGAACGTTGAAACATCAAACCAACCTTCGGCACGTGCTTTTTCTCCAGCCATGCCTGCCGCGTCGCTGATTAATCCATCTACCAGAATAACATCGGCACCTGCCATGCGACTCTCTTCTATATTGGCAAATGGAGTATCCTTCGGCATAAATATATGCGCCCGCAAGCCTGCTCGGGCTGCATAAGCGGCCATCGCCCCGCCCGCATTACCAGCGGTGGGAATGATGACTTTTTCCACACCCAGTTCTTTTGCCTTTGAAACGGCTGCAGCCAACCCGCGTGCCTTAAAAGAACCAGTGGGATTACTGCTTTCATCCTTCACATAGAGATTGGAAAGCCCTAGCTCTTTCTGCAAGCGAGGCAGGGTAAGCAGGGGCGTATCCCCTTCACCAAGGAAAATTTGATTTTCTTCATGAAGGACCGGGAGCAATTCCCGCCAGCGCCACATGCCTTTTTTGCGGCGAGTGATTTGATCACGGTCAACTTCCTGGCACGCTTTTTCCAGGTCATAACGCGACAGAAGCGGTGACTGACAGATGGGGCAGAAGGTATGGATCTCGTTGTAAGAATAATTTTTACCGCACCCCGAGCATTCCAGATGAGAAATGTAGGAAAAACTCATGGACATATCCCGGAACGTGACTTAAGAAACACATTACGTTCACTGTATTCTTGTTTGTTCAAATGGATCATCATAACCCTCACGGCATCGGAACGAATGCTTCCACTCGCGCCCAGAGTTCCCGGATATTGATAGGTTTCGACATGTAAACATCGCAACCAGCTTCCAAAGCTTTTTCGGCGTCACCTTTCAGAGCATTGGCGGTTACTGCAATAATCGGAACTCGTGCCAGTTCATGTTTGGTGCTGGAGCGCAAACGACGCGCGACTTCGTATCCGTCGATATCCGGGAGGTTAATGTCCAGCAAGATGAGGTCCACCGTTTCACTTTCTGCAGCCGCAACGCCATCGACGCCCTTCATGGCCTTCAAAAGACGATAGCCGCGGGCTTCCAACGCGCGCTGAACCAGCATCATGTTATCCGGATTATCCTCAATATATAAAATGTTGTATGTCATAAGTTGATACCTCTTGTTTACTTAGAAATTAGACCTGCGACTGTGTGTAACAGCTCCTGGATATTGATGGGCTTGGAGATATAAAGATCTGCGCCCGCATCCAGAATTTTGCGATCGTCGCCTCTCATGGCATTGGCAGTCACAGCGACAATTGGGATGTGAGCCAGCTTGGTCTTTTTGCTGGTGCGCAACCGCCGGGCAACTTCATACCCGTCAACATCCGGAAGGTTGATATCCAGCAGAATCACGTCTATATCCTGGCTTTCCGCCATCCAGATCCCTTGAAAGCCGGTCTTGGCTTCGATCAACGTGTAATTTTCTGCGTACAGGATTCGACGGACCAGCGTCATATTATCCGGATGATCTTCGATATAAAGGATCGTAGGTTTCATCTTTGCCCTCCCTGCGGTTCATTGTATTCCTCGATCACAGTGATCACCTGGTCCACGAACTTTTTCGTGGATAGCGATCCTTTTTGGTAGACAGCTTGAATATGACCGTCCAATCTGTTCCGCTCTTCCCGGGTAATATCTTTTGCACTGACAACCACCACGGGGATATCCTTTGTGCGCGGATCCAGTTTGAGTTCTTCCACAAGCCCGAAACCGTCGATCCCCGGCATGGTGAGATCTGAAACAATAAGATCGGGTAATTTCTGCCGCGCCATGGAAAGCCCCTCCCAGCCATCTTTAGCATGATAGACCCGATAGGCTTTGCGTCCCTCGAGCAAGCGCCGGATGAGCAGGGCATCATCAGGATTATCATCGATCAATAAAACCGTCGTAGTTTTTTCGTCCAGGTGTTCCAGGGCAGCCTGCAAGCCTTCGCGCGGCGCCGGAGATTGATCTTTACTTAAGTGTACATCCACTGCCCACTGATCGCCAAGCACGTGTTTTTCGACGGGAAACGTATGTCCTGTACAGTTGACGACAACTCTTTCCTCGGATTGGATTGTGCCATTGCGGATCAACTTTTCGAGTCCCGCGAAGGCGACGGCTGTTGCCGGTTCCACAGCCATCCCTTCAGTCTTCGCCAGAGACCGCATCGCAGCGAACGCTTCGGCATCTGTCACTGACTCCATCGTACCGCCAAACTGTTGTGTGAGATGCCATACATATGTATAAGCTTTACCGGGATCGCCTGTGGATAAAATGATGATATTAGTTTCCGGAATTACAGCCTCCGCGATGTCCTTGCCGGCTTTGAAAGCATTGACCATCGGTGCACAACCTTCCGCCTGGATGATCCCCAGTTTAGGAATACGGTTGATCAACCCCATGTTGAGTAACTCTTTGAAACCCTGATAGACCCCCAGGGGTCCCAACCCACCGCTGACCGCCTGGTTGTACCAATCAGGTGCATGCCAGCCAAGCTGTTCCACGATTTCGTAGGCAATGGTCTTCATCGATTCGCGTGCAGGGATGGATGTCGCGCCACGATCGAGAAGGAGATGGCGGCGCTGCGCGAACTGAGACGCGATCTGCTTGGTCTGGTCGTAGTTGCCACTGACACGAATCACCTCGGCGCCGAACAAAGCGGCCTCCCGCAGCTTTTCCTGCGGCACAAGACTCGTCATGAACACCCAGAGCTTGATTCCCGCTCGGGCGCATGCGGCGGCATAAGCTACCGCGGCATTGCCCGTTGAAGCAATCACGGCTTCCTTCACACCTCGTTCGAGCATAGCCGCGACTGCCCCAGCTGCCTGGCGATCTTTAAAAGAGGAAGTGGGTCCGTAGCGTTCGTCTTTGATGTAAACAGAGGGATGCCCAAGCAAGGGAGCAAATCTCTGTGATAGCCAGAGTGGAGTGCCGCCGGCAGGATAAAGATCTGATGAGGCAGGATCGTTCAGCGGTAGCACATCCTGATAGCGCCACATATTGGATGGACGATTTGGAAGCCCGCGCAGGATTTCGCGCTTGAACGCATCGTAGTCATAGCGCGCTTCCAGCCATTGCGATTCGCAGTTCCTGCATATCGCAGGGAGAAAGGGTTCATAGGGCTGCTGATTGCCACAGAGATTACACTCGAGATACCTAGGCATTGCCATTTTATTTTTCCTGTTTCTCGATCACTTCTGTGATGCGGGCTTCCACAGGGAGTTCCACATAGAAAATAGAGCCTTCGCCTTCAATGCCTGTGCTTTCCCCCCACAGACGTCCACCGTGCATCTCAACAAGCCGACGACTGATTGGCAGTCCCAAGCCTGTACCACCAGCCTTGCGCGTGGTAGAGGTATCCACTTGCGTGAACTCCTGGAAGATCGAGTCGAGTTTTTCAGGCGGAATACCAATGCCTGTATCTTTCACAGTGATTAATACACGTCCGCCTTCCAACGGGCTTGCCGAGAGAGTAATCCTGCCTTTCTCGGTAAATTTGATTGAGTTATTCACAAGATTGATCATCACCTGGCGCAGACGTGTGTTGTCCGCGTAGATTTCGACGTTCTCATCAGAAGTTTCGTCGATGAAAAGGGAGAGGTTCTTTTCACTTGCCAGCGTAGACGTAATGCTCGTCACTTCATCCAGAACGCTGTGAACTTTGAATATTTCGGGATGCAAGTTCATACGTCCGGATTCGATCTTTGCCATATCCAGCACATCGTTGATAAGGTGCAGAAGATGCTGTCCATTTTTCTGAATGAGGCGTAGATCGTTGTCCATATATTCGGTGAGCTTACCATCCAACCCTTCGAGCATCACATCGGTAAAGCCGAGGATAGAGTTGAGCGGTGTGCGCAACTCATGAGACATGTTCGCAAGGAAGGACGATTTCAACTTGTCGAGTTCGCGCAGTTGCGTAAGGGTTGCCGCTTGTTCTACATACAGGCGGGCATTCTGCAGCGCGATGGCGGTTTGCGTTGCCAGCGTCGTAAAAATGCTGGCATCCTCTTCTGAAAAATAGTTGACCGTATCTGACTGGACATCAAATACACCCAGTACCATATCACCAACAATCATTGGAACCGCCATCTCAGATCGGGTATCTGGCAGAAGCTGATGAGAGAGGAATGAGGAATTTGCATCGCGAACCAAATCATTGGCAATTACAGACTGCTTACTACGGGCAGCTCTTGCCACAATCGACTGCTCATGATCCATAGAGATGTTCCAGCCGTCGGACACCATTTGTCGCCCGACTTCGCCAGCCCCTGCGGCAAGAAGCAATGTATTCCACGATTCGTTCGTCAGGTAGATGTGAGCGTGATAGAGTCGGAAGCGCTCCTTGGCGAGATCAACCACAGCCTGCAGAAGTTTGTCAGGATCGAGCACCGTCGAAGCCGTTGCGTTCACTTGCGCCACCGTTGCCAATTCTGTTGCACGGCGTGCCAGAGACTCCTCCGCCTTCTTCTGCTCGGTAATATCTTCAGCCACACCAAGCAAATATTTCGGTTTGCCA
>DATFHE010000208.1:0-5632 GCA_035248745.1 Anaerolineales bacterium
CAAGGTCTTCTTCCAACGCCATCTTCGATGCCTGGTACAGGCGAGCTATCGCAGCGCGATCGCCCTGGGCGGCGTACGCGCGCATTTCCAGTTGGTAGATCATCTCATTGTAGCGATTTTGAGCCAGAGCAAGCTGACAAATCGACAGACATCTGTCGATTTGGTTGCTATCCAGATACAGATGAGCTAGTTCCTCTAACGCTGAGACGTACATCTGTCCTAATCTCTCACGCTCTTCCATCGCCCAGGGACTGTCTACTTCACTAAGATAGGGACCTTGAACCAAATCGACCGCTTTTTGATAACAGTCAATACGCTTCGAAACCTCCTTAGACTTACGGGCGAGATTTATATAGGACTCAAACGCTTCCACATCATACTCGTAGTCCAGCGTGCGATTGAAATGATAATAGATCTCGTCAAACACAATTGCGTTCTTCCCCACCGCCCGACGCAAGCGGTAGATATCATCTTTAAAACGTGCTTTCAGTGCCTGAGCACTCGTAATCTCGGGCCAGAGAATGGCGCCGATTTGTTCTTTTGTCACTGCCTCTTGTAAAAAGAGAAAGTAAAAGAACAAGTCTCTCACAGATTTTGTGCGCCACTCCGACATCGAAATCACCCGCCCATTGATGCTGACTTCGGCACGACCGAAGGACCGGATTGTGAGGCTGGCAGCCGGCATTTGAATGGATTGGGCATAACGGCGCAATATCCGTCGTACAGACAGAATTTTTTCACCCAGTTTATTCGATTTATCGATTAAACCTGTAAGGCTCCGTCCCACCTGCGAATCCTCCTGCAAGGACTTAAGCCAGGGCAGCGCCTGGTGCAATGTAATCAACAGGCTGTGAGTAGGCTTGTTTCGGACGGACAATAATTCGCGAAATTCAGTCCTGGCATTCTCCTTTTGCCCAGCCTGGTCGTAAGCACCGATCAGCCATACCATACACGATAGACTCTCTGACTCTCTGCCATCCTGCAGAAAGTAGTCTTTGCTCTCCTGCAAGAGAGAAATTGCCTTCCGGGGTTCCTGTTTTAGAAGATGATTTCGGCCGGCAAGCAATGCCCATAAGCCGCGCTCATAAGAAGAGGGATTTGTCTTGAGATGCTTTCTAAATGACTTCAAAATTTTAGAAGTGGACTCAGGGTCATCCTGCAGTAACGTCAGGTTTGCGCGGGCTAACACAAGATAATTGGAAATAAAAAATCCTGGCAATCCACTGGCAATCGCCTCTGCCTGCTCATAGGCTTGTTCCGCCGCTTCGAACTCGCCGACTTCAGAGTAAAGATCACCGAGACCCGTGAGGATCAGAGATTCTGCACGCTGGTTATGACTGTTCACAGCGCAGATGAGACCACTTTCGTACGTTTCAGAGGCAAGCTCATACTCGCCAATCCATTGATAAAAAACTGCCAGGTTGTTCAGTGTATCTGCCTGTGAATATAAATTCTTTTCGACACGCCAGATTTTTAGGGCTTTTTGAAACAGATCCGTGGCTGAGTCAGCATTTCCAACCGCCGCGTGAACCATGGCAGTTTCCCCTAACAGCATGGGAATACTCCCTGATTCCTTCAATTCTGTATACAGTGACAGGGAATGCTCAAGGTCATCGATGGCACTTCTGGATTGGCCCAAACGAAATAGATTCAACCCTCGAATGCGCAACGCTTCGGCATACAGAGGTTGAAAGTCCGCTTCTGATTCTGCTAACCACAACGCTTCTTCTACATCTCGTAAAGAATCAGAATATTTTCCCAGAAGACGAAGGGTGTGAGCCCGGCGTGTCAGCGCAAGGGTAAGCCCGGCTGCATTATGGTCTTTGCGGTACACAGACACTGCCGTATCAAGCAGCTCACCGGCCTCTTCCAGATTTCCCTTCATGGCTGCCATCATTCCACGTAGTGAGATCAAGCCCGGGCGGTTTCGGACGTAAGCGGGCGGGAGGCTATTGATCCAGCCCTCCAGCGTGACGAGTGCCGTTTGCAGCATCGCAGTGCCCGAGCGCTCGATCACACCCGCCAGCGCCTCCGAGTTGCCTATCTGCTTGCAGGTGAAGTACGCCTTTTCCCATTCCCCTGCCTTTTCATAGGCAGTGACCATTCGCTCGAGCATAGGCTGGACTTCGTTTGGACGTTCCTCTCTTAAGCGGGTTTGCAAAAAATCACGGAAGAGTGGATGATACCGAAGCCAGCGTCCATCGTCACCGAGCGGCAAAACGAAAAGGTTTTTTTCAAAGATGTAGCTCATAAAGTTGAACCAGTTCTGTGGTTCAGGATAGAGCGGGCTCAAAACAAAGTCGCAGAATTCCGAGTTAAATTCCTCTGGCAGGGAGGTGCGCATGAGGAATTCACGTACAGGCTCAGGCTGTTGGTCGAGCACCTGGCGGCCCAGGTAGACAAATGCGTCCACGCCGGAGACGCGCGTCATACCGGGCGAATTAGACAGAACCATGCCGGTGATCCACCCGCTGGTCTCGTCAATTAATTGTTTGGCAGCTTCCTCTGAAAGGTGCTGACGGTGGTTCTGGGCATACAACAGCTGCGCCTCATGCGGATTGAATGCTAATTCCACATGATTAATACCAGCCACCTGCTCGCGGGCAACCATAAGAGTCACATCCGCCAGGTTTGGCAGGGAGCGCGAGGAAAGGAGAACGTGACAGTTCTCCACAACCAGTTCCAGGAAACGATTCACCAGTGCAGAAATAACTGGAAAATCATCCAGGAGATGAAAATCATCAATGATCAAAAGGAAGTCTTCTACGATCTGGTCATAGATCTCATTGGTCAGTGTAACCAGAAGAGATTCCGCATCTTGTTCAATCGACTTTAATTGGTTCAACTGAGGGCGGGATGCTTCCCCGATACGCGGGAACTTTTCCGCGAGCGAGGCAATCAGGTATGCCAGAAACCGCTGGGGCTCGCGATCCAATTCATCGAGCGAGAGCCAGCAGACCGGCATCTGGACATGATTCGCCAGATCGATGAGAAGGGATGTTTTGCCATAACCTGCCGGCGCAGACAGCAACAGCAATTTATTGTCAAGCAATGACTGCATGCTCTCCAGCAGCCTCGGGCGAGAGAGGATTTCGTTCCGGCGATACGGCACGATAATTTTGGTTTTACTAATAGGGATAGGTTTACTTGCCATTGTAAATCAGATGATATTGCCCTTATTCTACCGCTTTACTAGAAGGTTTCACCTGACGTTTGTCATGTTTTGGACAACACCGTAGACCTGTTTTTACCCTTCGCACCAATTACTTCCTGCCGAGTTCCTCCAGCATACGAGCGTGGATTCCTGGCGTGCAGGCGAGCACGGACTGAGGAGCAGACAGATAATCCGAATCGCCCGTAACGTTTGTCACACGCGCACCGGCTTCTTCTGCGATTAGACCACCAGCCGCGACGTCCCAGGGATTCAGTGCCATCTCCCAAAACCCTTCAAAACGACCGGCAGCGACATAGCAGAGATCGAGCGCGGCAGACCCGAGCCTGCGTACGCCCTGCGAGAGCTTCCCAAATTTCACGAAGTTATCAAAATTATCCTGTGGTGTATCCCAGGCATTGTAGGGGAAACCGGTCACGAGCAGGCTTCTTTGCAGTTCAGTGACAGAAGACACTCGCAACGTTCGCCCGTTTAGCGAAGCTCCTTTGCCACGTTCCGCAAGAAACATCTCGTCGCGCATTGGTTCATAAACAGCACCCAGGGTGAGAGTCCCGCGGAAAGCATAGCCAACCGAAACACAGAAAATGGGAATGTGATGGGCATAGTTCACCGTCCCATCCACTGGATCGACGTACCAAATGTGCTCATCGTTGCCTTGAATGATGCCGCTCTCTTCCGAAAAGATGTGATGATCGGGAAACTTCTCCTGGATCTCCCCCAGCAGAAATTCTTCCGACTGGTGATCCACCTCGGTCACGAGGTCGATCACGCCTTTATAACCTACTTGATGTTCTGTGTCGTATCCAGCCCGCAGGATCGCGCCAGCCTGGCGCGCGAGATTCTCCACATACGATAATGTTGGTTGCATAAAAGTTATCCTTTAATATTCAGACAGACCGCAACGTACCGTACTGAATAATTTATTTCTTTAGTTCTTCGAGGGTCTTATAAATGTCGACCAGTTCAGTTTGGATCTCATCGCGGTCACGCACAGATTGTTGAAGAAGCGCCTCATAGGCGGGGCGTTGATCTATCGGCAGGGTCGAAAGCAGACGTTCGGCGCGCGCAATCTGGGTATTCTTATGCCGTAGTTTATCTTCCAGGCGTGTGCGGTAGCCGGCATAGAACCGCTCCATATCCATAGGGTGTGGGGACGTGAACGGCTGCTGTGTTACAAGCTCGGCAACAGTCAATAAAAAATCTTCCGTATCGATCGGCTTTTCCATAAAGCGTGCCGCACCCAGGCTCAATGCAAAATCCTTATCTTCAGGCGTCACATACGTTGCGGAAAGAAATACGACAGGGATGCCGCGTGTTTCGGGGTTGAGGCGCAGCTTCTGCACAAATGCATATCCATCCAGTTTTGGCATCAGAATATCCGTAATGATCAGCACCGGTCTCTGACGGGAGATAACCTCAAGCGCTTCTTCACCATTGCGCGCCGTCAAAACCGCGTAACCTTTGAATCGCAATGTAACTTCAAGCAACTCGAGCACATTGGGGACATCTTCCACGATCAGGATGGGACCATAGAGGGTATTCATAACGACATTGTAGCCGCGTTCTGGATGATGAACAAGAGCGCCTCTTTCTTTGCTACGAGGTTGTTAGCGTTCACGCAGGGGGACACCTGCACGGAACATACACTTGCCCCAGACGCAAGTGCCGGGGATACCGTGTTGGTAATCTGTCAGGCGCTACCATCCCGCTCTACGTTTATTCACTCCAAACGCGTGAGCCTAATGCTGAACGAATAAATTCTACTGCCATGATCGCCGTTTGGTTCTGTATATCAAGAATCGGATTCACCTCCACCAGATCCATCCCGATCAGTTTGCCCGATTCCGCAATTACTTCGCAAGCGAGGTGTGCTTCACGATATGTCAAACCACCGGTAACAGGTGTTCCCACACCCGGGGCGTGGCGCGGATCGAGCGCATCCATATCAAAGGATAGATAGATGCCATCCACATCGCGGCTGATGCGGTGAAGCGCTTTCTCCAATACGGTAACCATGCCGTCACGGTCAATTTGTTCCATACTTTGCACCATTACACCAGCTTCGCGCAGATTTCGTTTTTCGCCCGGGTCGAGATCGCGCGCGCCGATGACAGCGACACGTCTTGGGTCAATGACGGGAGACTGTTCCTCCCACAAGCAAACAAGGCGCGGGTCACCAAGACCACATAATGCTGCGAGGGGCATACCATGAATGTTCCCTGAGGGAGTTGTTTCGGCGGTATTGAAGTCGGCATGTGCGTCGACCCAGATGACGCCGAGTTTTCGATGTTTTGCCGCACCCCGAATCGAACCCACCGACAGGCTGTGATCACCGCCAAGTACAAGGGGGAAGCGTCCGCCTTGAACGGACGTTGCCACAGCGCCGGCAATTCGTCTTCCCATGGGAATGATGCAATCGATGTATTTGAGCCTGAGATCGTTGATCTCGCACGTTTCCTG
>DATFHE010000209.1:0-6022 GCA_035248745.1 Anaerolineales bacterium
GGAAGAGCGAACAGAGTTCATCCAGCGCGCCTACCAGGGAGCCGACTCCACGCTGGCGCTTGCCCAGTCTCTTATGAAAGGCAAGCTGTCTACGTTTGTCGCCTCCGATCACGGGTTTGCGCCACAGTTCCTGGCAATCGATGCCAGCCAGGTCCTGGTGGACCTTGGCTTGCTTTCCCAGCCGCAGACGTCGAACTGCCGTCCTGCCACCGGCGAGACCATCGGCATGGCAAAAGCCTGTTGGGCTGGCGGCACGGTCCAGATCTATTTGAACCTCGAAGGGCGCGAGCCAGCAGATGAAGGATTCCAGCAGGTGCCCGCCGCAGACGAAGCCGCAACAGTTGAGGCGATCAAGGCGGCGTTTCTTGCACTCAGCGACCCCAACGATTGGACAGGTGACGGACAGCCCGAAGGCTGGACGGTGATCGACCGTGTCTTTACCAAAGCCGAGGCGCGCTACATTCCGAATGGACCAGACAGCACCGCCGACATGGCGCACCCCACTCGCACTGGCGACCTTGTTGTATTTTCGTACCCGCCCTATCAATTCGATGCCGCCACGCCGGGAACGTTGGTGTCTCTCTCCCACTTCTTCGGCCAACACGGCTACGTGCCTGACGTGCAGAACCTGGATGCCAATGTCAATATGCGGGCGACCTTCCTCGCAGGCGGGAATGCAATTCGCTCCCGGACGGTGGTCAGCGATTTGCGCACGATAGATATCGCCCCGACAATTGCCTATGTAATGCGCATCCCGCTGCCGCAGCATTCTCAGGGCGTGGTGCGGCTCGATATGCTGCGAGAAGGCAGAGGCCGGACCCTTGTGCCGGTCATCGGGCTGAACGACTTCCACGGCCAGCTCGAGCCGACCAACCTGACCGTGGACGAGCAAAATGTTTCGGTCGGCGGGGCTGCGTTCTTGGCGACCATGTTCGATGAGGAGTCTGCACAATTCCCAACGGGCGCGCTCCTGTTTGCCGCCGGGGATAACGTAGGCGCTTCCCCTGCCAATTCCGGTCTGCTCGAGGACCGGCCCGCCATTGAGGTGGAGAATGCCTGGGGACTCGATGCTACCTCCTACGGGAACCATGAGTTTGATTATGGAGTCGACCGTCTGCTCCAGCATCAGGAAAACGCAAACTTCCCCTTCCTGGGTGCCAACATCGTGGATGCAAACACGATGCGAAACCCACCCTGGGTGAAAGGCACACAGATCTTCCGGTTCGCTAACCGCCGCATCGGTGTGATCGGTATCGAGCTGCAAAACACGCCGGAGCTTGTCAGTGCCGGCGCCACAGAGGGGTTGGCGTTCCTGGATGAGGCCGAAACGATCCGAAAAGAGTCTGCAAAATTGCGCAAGCAAGGTGTCCAGATCCAAGTGGTCCTGATCCACCAGGGCACCTCGGAGGGCCAGAACGCGTTTGGGTCGAACCCGGCAGAACCGTGGACGGGCCCCATCGTGACGATTGCCGAACAGCTCCAGAATACCGAGGTGGATGTGATCCTGGCAGGTCATACACACCGCGTGTCGAACCTGATGGTGGGTCGTATCCTCATTGCGGAAGGAATCAATGCAGGCGCCAGCTACTCTGTCGTCCAAATGGTGATTCATAACGAGGATGTGGAATGGGCTGGCGCCTCCACACGCATCGCCAAGAACCTTGGTGTCGCGGCGCGTGAAGATGTACAGGCGATCATAGACGATGCCAACGCCCAGACAGAAGAACTGCGCAACCAGGTGATCGGCACCCAGTCTGTCGATATCCTCCGTGACCCCGCACGCCTGCACGAGTCGGCGATGGGGAATCTGGTCACGGATGCGATGCGGGCGAAGTATCCGGGGGTGGAAGCTGCCTTTACCAACTCTGGTGGATTGCGCGCCGACCTTCTGATGTCTCCCCCCAGCGCGGGAGAGCAACCCGGTGAAATTACCTGGGGTGAGATGTTCGCGGTGTTGCCGTTTGGCAACCGGACGGTGATTCTCACTCTAACCGGCGCGCAATTGGAGCAAGCCTTCCTGAACGGTTTTTCACCTGTCTGCGACCCTGCCATCCATACAGGTCGCTTCCCACAGCTCTCGGGTTTGAAGGTGACCTTTACTTGTAACGGAACCACACCGGCGATCACCGGCATGTGGAAAACACCGGAAGGACCTGCGGGTTCGGCAACCCCCATTGGACCCTCGGATACCGTCCGTTTTGTTACGAATGACTTCATGTATACCGGTGGTGATGGTTACACAGTATTTTCTGAAGGAACGGATGTACTGCAGCCTGGCGATGACCTTCTGCAAGTGACGATTGATTACGTGGCTGCCAATTCGCCGGTTGCCCCGGTGGTGGAGGGACGCATCGAGGGCCCATAAATGAAACTATCTTCTTAATAGAAAAAGCTGGAAGCATTTGCTTCCAGCTTTTTTCTATTAGCCGGGGTATGCATCCAGTCAATGTGAGGATTTCGTCGCCACGAGAATAAACACGAGGCTTGATTTAATATTTACTTCATAAACCTGCACGTTAAAGCCGGCTGCTGCCATTGGTTTCCTGGACTTTTCCTCGAGGATTTCCGAAAGGTTTGGCGGTGTCTCTCCTGTCACTCGAAACAACAACGCCATCGCTCTGTCGAGAAGTCCGCGACCCATAATAGTGGCGCCAGGCAGAATTATGAACCGTCCATTGCTGACGAGCACACGCTGTGTTTCGGCGAGTGTTCTAGAATCAAAAATATATTCCGAAGGGAAGGTAGCCACAAGTGTGTCGAAGGACTCGCTCGCGAACGGGAGGTATTGCGAGATACCGCGCACCAGTTGTGTTTGCGTGTAGGCATTTTTAGGATCGGTCTCGTTTGTCCTCGTACCCAGGGAACGAGAAAGGTTGACTTTCGCGAGGTGACCCATTTGAGAGGATTCGTCGATGCCGAATGCGAGCAAATTTCGGTCGAGGAGAGCACGCTGCAAATGCCCTGGCCCATGACCAATTTCAAGAATCCGAGTCCCCTGGATGAAGGGGAGAACACTCAAAACCCAGGCTTTCCACCTGCCGAGTGAGACCGTTGCCGCAACCAGATCATAGGTGAATGCAAACTGGTGATACAGCAGACGGAAGAAAAATCGTAGAAGGGTTTTCACGCGAAACAGTCCTATGGACATGCGCAGCAGTCACATGGATAAAAAAAGGGTTTGACCCGTTGTGCGGTCAAACCCTCGCTTCGTTGAATCAGACTTACATCGCAGTGGTTTCGCTGGATTCGTCAGTTTTCTTAACTTTGCTGCGAACTGCATCCACAGCGGTCCGGCCGCGCTCACGGACGTCATCGACCACGCCCTGTCCACGATCGCGCAGTTGCCGGGCAAGCTCGTCAGCTCGAGCGCGGGCGTCAGCCGCAGCGGCTTCCGCGCGTGCAATGGCCTCTTCTGCGGAAATCTGAGCCTTATCGCGCAGCTCGATGGATTTGTCTCGGATCAAAGCGCGGGTTTCATCCCCCGTTTGTGGTGCAAACAATAAGGCAACCACAGCTCCCGACAGCCCACCAACAATAAAGCCTACGAGAAAGGCGCCAAACTCATCACGATCAGACATCGTAACCTCCTTCTGGTTATTAAACGATTTGAAATTGCAGGTTTGAATTTCCATCCCGAATTCAGCAGAAGTCAAGACAACGTTTGCAGAATTCGCAGATTGCTATAACATAGATCTGTTATTTCTTCTTGAAGCCTATTAATTCTATCACGCGGTTCATCCCTGCCAGATAGCTATTCAATTTGATGACAGGCTCCACCATATTCTCACCCAGAAATTCTGCCGTGCCGCGCAGCGTATTCACGGTTTCGTTTGTGGCGGTGAGAATGGGGCGCACTTCGTTTTGAAGCAGGTTGATCAGGCTTGCCAGCTGGATGATCAGAATGATGAGTGCCACGCCGATCACCAGGGACTCAAGAGCGACGATAATAATGAACACATCACGGATACGCTCCGTCGGTGTGGCAGGCTGAAGCAGGAAGAAGATGGCCACACCTAACAGCGCCAGGATGACAATGATCCCGACGATGATGATGGTTACGATGTTTCTAGAACGACTGTCCGCCTCTTTGGTTGTGGTGGTTTCTTCGAGTTGGGGAGTAGGAACAATTTCAGACGTATTATCGCTTGTTTCCATGATTGTATTATAGCATTTTTTGTGTGAGAAACTCAACTAAGTCGGTGGGGGACAACCCTACTTTCTGCGTTTCACATCCCAAGCAATTTCATTTCGTGTTGCACTGTTTCTGCCCAGCCCTCACGAAACGGACGCGGGTGATAGCCAAGTTCACGCCGGGCTTTGCTATTATCGCCCATATACGTGACACCAGCGATCACGCGCAATCCTTCTGACGTGTACGTCGGGGGGAGGATCTTGTCGAAGGGCTTGGCGAACACAGACATGATTTTCAACATTTGAGGGGGAACCACCATAGGCGGACGTTTTCCCGAGATCTGGCTGGCAAGCTGGAAGGCATTTGCCAGAGTGGAGCGATCTCCGGCGATTATATAGGATTCACCAATCTTTCCCTTTTCCATTGCCAGGATATGACCCTCCGCCACGTCTTCCACATGCGCGGGGCAATTTCCGGCTTCCGCCGGGATCATAGGAAGCTGTCCCTGCAGATGGCTAAGTATGCTCTCTCGCAGGGAGGATGTGTCGCCCGGTCCGTAGATGAGACCCGGCATCACGATCACGAGCGGCAAGCCATCTGCGATGAAGTCCTTGGCGATTTCATGTGCGGCAGCTTTCGTCCGGTCATATTCGCTGAGGTGTCTACCGGTGAAATGGTAGCTTTCGTCCACTACCTTGCCATGCGTATCCGAGTTGACCGCACAGGTGCTGGTGTATACACCTTTCGGAATATTCAATTCCTGCATAAGCTCCAGCACATTGCGCGTGCCCTGTATATTCACTCTTTCGGCGTCCCTTTTGTCTTTTACCCCGATCTTGTACCAGCCAGCTACATGAAAAACACCGTCTGCTCCCTGCATGGCTTCGCGCATGGAATCTTTGTCGGTGACGTCGCCTTTGAATAATCGGGCCCCCAGAGGCTGCAAATCCCTGGCCTTTTCCGGGTCTCTCACAGATGCGTGGACTTCGTGTCCCTGCTCGCGCAATTTCCTTACCAGCACACCCCCCACGAATCCTGTTGCGCCGGTCACAAAATATTTCATGGCTGTATCTCCTCACCGGTGGTGATGTAACCAGGTCTTATTGTACCCAACCTTGACGTGACAATGCAGATACAGTATTATAAATCAACCGACCGATCGGTAGGGAGAGCCAATGACACGAGAAGACATCCTTGAAGCCGCAGCGCAGGTCTTTCGTCAGAAGGGGTTCCACGGCGCCTCAATGCAGGATATTGCCAAAGCGGTGAACCTCCAAAAGCCCAGTCTGTACCACCATGTGTCCTCCAAGCAGGACATCCTGCTCGCCCTGCTGAATCGCGCCCTGGAACTCCTTTTAGAACGTATCTCGCCTATATCCAGCCAGGACATCCCTGCGGACAAAAAGTTACAGCAAATGATCCGTGCGTATTTACAGATCCTGGCAGAAAACACAGACCTATCCGCTGTCCTGTTGTTCGAGCATCGCTCATTGGAACGGAAACACCATACCCGGCACGTACCGCATCGTGATAAGTTCGAAGCTTTGTGGCGGACTGTCCTGGAAGAAGGTGTAGCTGCCAGGCTTTTCGTATGTGATGACCCCGCTCTCGCGACCCGTGCAATTTTAGGCATTCTCAACTGGACGATCACCTGGTATCACCCGGACGGCACGCTGGAAATCGATGAAATCGCGGATCGTTATGCCAATCTGCTTTTGAATGGGTTGTGCAAATGAGAGAAAAGCGGACCTTCGCTGCTTTTGAGATGTCTGGTGGAGGCACCATTCATCGGATTCCGTTGGAAGCGTTCCCCAAGTTTTGGGTGTATGTTTATCTCGTCCAAAAAGACTCCTATTGTGCCCTCATCGATGCAGGTTCAGGCACAGATAG
>DATFHE010000210.1:0-3629 GCA_035248745.1 Anaerolineales bacterium
GAACACCTATCTCCGGGCGCCGCAGTTTCTGACCCGCGAGCTGATCCCCTCTATGGCGAGTTTCCTCCCGGACACATCCAGTGGACCCGTGGGGACGAGTCTGGTCAATGGGCTGAAGCGTCTGCACCAGCTTCCCGAGATCGACGCGCGCGCCAGCATCCTGCGCTGGGGTTCCTACTTTTCGCCACGCCAGCGCGCACAGTTATGGAAACAGGAGTTTTCATTCCAGCCGGATAACGCACAAGTCCTTCTGGCCGCGCGATTTGACTCTGCCAGTGGGTCTTTCCTCGATAGGACTCTTTATACCGATTTGCATACCTATCTCCCGGGTGACTTGCTTGTCAAAGCCGACCGGATGGCAATGGCGGCTTCCATCGAACCGCGCTCGCCCTTCCTGGACCATAAAATGGTGGAATGGTCGGCGCGGCTGCCAGATCATCTCAAGGTTCGCGGACGAAGCGGAAAGTATTTGCTTAAGAAAGCATTTGCCGATTATCTTCCCGAGAACGTCCGCAGGCACCGCAAGCAGGGATTTGGCGTTCCCCTCAGCACCTGGTTCCGCGGTCCGTTGTATGGCTGGTCGAAGGAATTATTGACAGCGAACGGAAATTCGGTGGAACAATGGTTTGATCGCAAAACGATCACGTCCCTGCTTGAGGAACACCGCGCCGGACGTGTGGATCATGGCAAACGTATCTACGCGCTGACGATGCTGGCGTTATGGGCGAAAAGGTAGCTGTGTTCAACTTTGGCGAGAACTGGGCGTCCTTTTCCAGGGAAATCGACGAAACGCGCATGGAAGCCGCCAGGCAGTCCCTGAGAACGCTGTTTGGGGAGGGGGCGTTGTCTGGTAAATCGTTCCTGGATATCGGTTGTGGGAGCGGTCTGTTCTCTATCGCGGCTGCTCAGCTCGGGGCGGGTCCCGTCCTCGGCTTGGACGCCGATCCTGTCTCTATCGCTACCTCACAGCGCAATGCTGCACACTGGTTGACGCCGCCCTCTTTGATCTCCTTTCGCCAGCTCTCCGTTCTGGATGGTGAGCAGCTGAACAAACTGGGTCGGTTCGATATTGTTTATTCCTGGGGTGTGCTGCATCATACCGGCAATATGAAGATGGCGCTGGGTAATACCGCGAAACGGGTGACGCCCCGTGGCATGTTGATGATTGCCATTTACAACAAGCACTGGTCCTCGCGGGTGTGGAAAGTCATCAAATGGATGTATAACCACATAGGCCCTTGGGGGCGGAAGGTTTTGATTTGGATTCTCACACCCGTTATTTTCCTGGCAAAGTGGCTGGTCACATTCAGGAATCCCTTGAAAATGCAGCGTGGTATGGAGTTCACGCATAACGTCGTGGACTGGGTGGGCGGTTACCCGTATGAATATGCCAGCATAGCGGAAATGAGGGCGGCGCTGGAGAACATCGGGTTTGAACTGGTTAATGTGTTCCCAGCCAGAGTACCCACGGGATGTAATGAGTTTGTTTGCAGGAAGAGGATCGCAACCACCAGGTAGTTCATGATGAAACGTCCTAATTTCTATGTGATTGGTGCTCCCCGTTGTGGAACGACGGCACTTTATACCTATTTGAGAAGCCACCCGAATATTTTCCTGCCTGAGATCAAGGAACTGCACTATTTTGCCTCAGACTTCCCAAACATTCAAAAAGTCCTCTTCAAATCGGAAGATGACTATCTCAAGATGTTCGCAGGTGCGAACGAGAACCATCTTGCTGTAGGGGAAATATCGCCGCTATACATCTATTCCAAGGTTGCCCTACGGAACATCAAGGAATTCAATCCAACGGTAAAGGTGATCGTCATGGTGCGCAACCCGGTTGAGTTTGTGCAATCGGTTCACCAGCTCAACCTGGGACTCCTGCGCGAGGATGAGCCCGATCTTGCGAAAGCCTGGGATTTGCAGGGGATTCGCCGTCAGGGAAAACGGATCCCTGCGGGCTGCCGCGAGCCGGAGCTGATCCTGTACGGCGAACTGGGATCGTTCGGAAAGCATGTCGAAAGAGTTTTTGAAGTATTTCCGAAGGAGCAGGTGTTGATCGTTTTATTCGATGAGTTCGTGAAGAATCCGAAACAGGTCTACGAAAATATTCTGTCATTTTTAGGTATACCTTCCGATCATCGGCAGGATTTTCCTCCTGTGAATTCCAACTATGAGCACAAATCCAAAATATTGGGAAAGTTGCTTCATCCACCTCAAATTGTGTATCAGGCATACATGAAATTGCTCTCCCTATTTGGTATCCGGTTTATGAGGATTGTCAGTCAGATCTATGGGAAGGTCGAAGCGTTCAATGCTCGTCGAGTTTCCAGGGCTTCGATTGACCCGGCGTTGTATGCCAGAATCCAAACATACTTTCGAGATGATGTTCATAAGTTGTCCGAGCTAATTAATCGAGATCTCTCCGCATGGATTGCCGGTTAGCAGTTACTGACTCATGGGCTCTATGCTTCAAGAATACGGAACAAATGCGTGACAGAGCAGCCTGAACGTAAACTCCTGCCCCCCCGGCGAAACGTACCTGCGAAAGACTTGCTTAGAATCGTTCTTGCCCTGGCACTGATTGTCTTTGTGGTCTCAAAGACGAACCTGCAAAACCTGACCCTCCTGAGGGATAGTCTCTCCTGGCAGTGGCTGTGGATCAGCCTGATGCTTTACGGTCTCGTCACGCTCGCAAAAGGATTGCAGTATTGGGCGCTGCTTGGTGTTCAAATACCGTTTCGAGAAACCCTGAAGATCGTAATTATCCAGAATGCCATGACAAACTTCGTCACCAACACAGCAGGGATCGCCTCTTATATGACGCTGTTCAAGCTCGAACAGAACGTCAAGCTGAGGCGTTCGGGATTGGTCTTTCTTCTGACCAAGGCAGGCGACCTGCTGGCAATGGTTTTTTTCCTGGCGCTCTCGTCTCTGCAGGTGTGGGCTCGCATCCCGCTGCTTCAAGAGACGGTGATCGTTTTACTGCTTATCGCGGGCGCCGGACTTTTAATCTTCTGGGCGGCTGTATTCATGCGCCAGAGATTTGTTATACAATTCAGGAAGGTATTGCATTCGCTCCGTCTGGACCAGCTTGGCGTCGTGCAGCGCCTCTTGGACATGCTCGACGCTATCGTTGGGCAGGAACACAAAACAATCGTTTCTGCCCTTCTTCGAGGAACCGCGCTATCCTTCCTCTATATGACATTGACGATGGCGTACTCCTACGCCCGATTCCAGATTTTCGCTGTCCCGGCGGATTTCTGGGTGATACTTTTTATTACCTCGATTATGCAATTTATTTCCATTATTCCGATCCAGATTTTTGGCGGACTGGGCGTGTCGGAGTTGACGCTCGTTTATCTGTTTTCTCTATTTGGAGTCACACAGGTGGATATCCCCGCGATTGTGGTTGCCTTACGCGTCCTGTTTTATCTTTTCAACCTTGCCGTCCTGGTCTATCTACCGGTGGATGCGCTTTGGCATAAACTTAAGTATCAGGAGAGTAAATCATTGAGTTAGATTTATTGCAGGCTGCGGTTATTTTGGTGCGAATGAAGGTACATAGAATTCCACGATGGATCATCGAGTGAATCATCAAAATCGGAAGCGAAAGGACAAGTATGAAT
>DATFHE010000211.1:0-5165 GCA_035248745.1 Anaerolineales bacterium
ACAAGGCGGGTGCTCTGCCGATTGAGCTACGTCGGCACTCCCGCCAGATGCTCGCGGGACGCTTCTCGCAATTAAGCAGAAGGATTATACCAGAAGTACACTGGCACTATCGTAATAGTACCAAGCCATACTTAAAGGGGAAGTCATGAGAACGTATGGCACCATGACGCTTTGTGTCACAGGCAATTAAATTGCTCCCGCGCGAAGCCCTTGAAACAACACCAAGGACTGTAGGGAGCACGGGCAGTAGTTTAGCAGAATTCAGCCTGCACGTCAAGCAGAATCGGCAAATTTCAACAAATGCTTGACACGGAGGCGAATTAAATGTAGAATTAGAACAAGTGTTCTACCCACGATTCAATTACAGGTGACCCATGTCTGACGAAGAAATCAATCGCTACGCCCTTATGATGGAAGCGCTCAACGAGATTAAGCAGGAGGTCGATGCTTCGCGCCAGGTGAGTCATGTCAAGCCGACACCTGCACTGCCTTCATTATATGAAGTCCTTGCTGACTACGGTCCTATGCCTTACGAAGCGTTATTCCTGGGTGTTGCGTCAGACAACCTCCCTGTTCTTCTGAACTTCCACGATCCTGTTCCCGGGCCTATCCTCATCACTGCAGACCCAGGGGCTGGGAAAACGAAGATGCTGCAGACGATTGCCCTGGCTGCGGGGCACATGCATCAACCGGAAAACCTGCAGTTTGGCGTGCTGACCAACCACCCTGATGAATGGAACGGCTTGGAGCAGATCCCCAATAACGTGGGGGTATTCCCTCTTTATAATAAGTCAGCTGAGGATTTCATTCTCTCGCTTGCATCGTGGGCACATGAAAATAAGACGAGCCAGCAATCTGTTCTATTACTTTTAGACGATCTGGAGGCTGCATCCAATCTCGATTTTGATGCACGCCAGAACCTGCGCTGGCTCTTGCTGCGTGGACCGGCGCGCCGCGTGTGGCCGATCCTCACGCTAAACCCAAATCGTATGGAAAATATTATGCCCTGGCTGGATGCATTCCATACGCGCATCTTTGGAACGATGAAAAACCCGCGGCACATCAGCCAACTGGACGCTGTCAGTGCGAGGCTGGAGGCTCTTCACAGCGGTTCACACTTTACCTTAAAAGAAGGAGACCACTGGCTTCGATTTTGGTTACCAAGCATAGATTAATAGACAAGGAGTTGAATATGCACACTGGAATGCTTTGGTTTGATAACTCACAAACGGCCCTTAACATCAAAATTCAAAAGGCGGTGGATTACTACCACAAGAAGTATGGTCGTACGCCTGACCTGTGTCTGGTTCACCCGAGCATGCTTGAGGCTCAGGAGAAGAATCAACGGACGGTCGAAGTTAACAAATTGACTGTCCGTTCCTACCGGCCTGTTTTACCGGGCCACATTTGGATTGGCATAGAGGACAAAAACTAGTCGAGTCCTGTCCCTTGCACCTCCCGCAGTACTGGCCTGCGGGAGGATTTTTTTAACCGATAGCGACAGCGAGCGCCACCGAGTGACTCTGGCTGTGACTGATGCTCACCGACCAGTTCGTCAGGCCAAGCTCCCTTGCTTTCTTTTCCGCGTTGCCATGCAGCGTGAGCTTCGGGGCTTTCTGTTCATCGCCCAGAATCTCGATTTCCTGCCATGAGACATCACCGATTCCTGAGCCTAACGCTTTGGCGACGGCTTCCTTTGCAGCCCACCTCCCCGCGAGCGATTCGGCGCGTTTGCCACAATACTCCAGCTCGGCAGGTGTAAAAATCCTCTCGAGCCAGGCTTTGCCCTGCCTGGAGAGCACCACTTCGATGCGGGCGATTTCAATCAGATCTACACCGGTTGCAAGTTTCATCTTAATTATTTATGGTCCCGCCGAGGCGATCACTAATTTATCAGGATCAATAAACTTTCTCGCAGTAGCCAACACGTCTTCTGCGGTTACTTCCTGTACCAGGCCCTGATAGCGATGGTAATAATCCAGCCCGAGCTGATGACGTTCGATATTCAACAAGGCGTTTGCCACCCCCCCGTTTGACTCCAGCGAAAGCGGCAAGCGTCCGATGAAGTTTGCCTTTGTATCTGCCAGCTCATCTGCCATGACGCCTTCCTGCACGAAACGCTTGAGCTCCTCCAGAATGAGTCCGGATGCCTTCTTTACATTTTGCGGATTCACTCCCGCGCTCACCTCCCACGAACCAGGCCCAAGGCCTGCACTGATGCTGGAATAGGCATAATACGCCAGCCCGGATTTTTCGCGCACCACATCGCCAATGCGCCCCATCATCCCGAATTGTCCCAAGATGTTGTTCCCAATCGACGCCGACATAAACTCCGGGTCACGCCGCATGGGTCCGTTTGTGCCGATGATCAAATCGGATTGGGACTTGCCAGCAATGCGATGATGCTTGCTAACCGTTCTTTTCAATGGCTTGAGGGCAGGCAGGGCAGGTGTTTCCTTTTGATTCTTATTCTGCCATCCGCCTAGCGCGCGCTTGACCTGTTTTACAGCATTTTCCGGTTTCACTCCTCCGACGATCGCGATCACCATCCCACGCGGACCATAGTGTTCACGATGAAACTTCACAAGATCATCGCGCCTGATTTTTGCGATCGTTTCCGGAAATCCATCTTCTGGTCGACTGTAGGGATGGCCCTTAAAAAGAATGTTGTCGAAGACCATGGAAGCCATATCTGCCGTATCTTCCGCGCGAATGGCAAGACCTGTCAGCAGCTGCGCCCGCAGCTTCTCCAATTCCGCCCTGGGGAAAGCAGGCATCGTAAGAGCCTCACATAGAAGAGTAAGCAACAGAGGCAGATCTTCAGCAAGTGAACGCCCGTGGAACCCGGATTTATGAACGCCGGTATTGAAACCCAATCCTGCCCCAACGGACTCCAGGGCATTATAGATTTCGTCGAAGGTGCGGTTCCTGGTGCCGCGCATCAAAGAGAGCGAGGTATATTCGCCAAGCCCCAGTTTCTCGTCAGGGTCGAACAAGGCGCCTGCTTCGAAAAACCCTGTGACAACAACCGATGGACTGTTGAAGTTGGACCGCGAGAGAACCGTGATACCGTTTGGCAACACTTCGCGATAGATATCATCCGGTCCCGGCAGGGAAGTGACTTTATTCACGATGATCCCTTCCCATCCAGCGGAATGTATGTGCCGACCACGCGGCGTTGCGGCTGGAAGTACGCATTGGCTACTCGTTGCACATCCTTTACAGTAACGGCAGATAATCTCTCAAGGTAGGTCTCGAACCAACTGTACTCTGAAAACATCTCCGCATAGCCCAGCCAGAATCCCTGATTGGTGATGTTTTCGCTGCCATAGGCAAATAAAGCGCGCGCTTGTTTAATAGCGCGCGTGATCTCTTCTTTTGTTACCTTTTCTTCCTTCACACGTTGAATTTCCTTATCCAGCGCAGCAAGGGCTTCCTCAGGTTTGCGCCGGGGGTGGATTGTCATCGTGAGCGTGTACATGAACGGGTCAATCGTCGCCTGCGCACCCCCGTGGACGCTGACCACGTATTCCTTATCCACCAGCGCGCGGTAGAGCCGCGAGGTCTTGTTGGAAATCCCTCCGCTGAACATGTTTAAATTACTGGGACCTGCCAGTAAGCTATCTAAAACGGCTAGTGGGAAGAAATCCGGGTGCGAGGCCGGTGGGAACCGGTAGCAGACCTGCACGTAGGAGGTGGAGCCTGGTCCCTCCACAGAAAGGCGGACCTCCCCCTGTTGGATGGGTTCCGGTCGCGCGAGCCGCGCAGGGTCCCCAGCAGCAGGAATTCGTTCGAACAATTCGCGAATCCGCCCGAGCATCGACGGCGTATCAAAATCCCCGGCGACTGCCATGACGGCATTGTTGGGAACGTAAAACATGCGATAGTGATTGTAGAGGTCATCGCGCGTGATCGAACGCAGATCTGCCATGTCGCCGATGACCTCATGATGGTACGGGTGAATACGGAACGCCGTTTGCTGAACGGCTTCGCCCAACAAAAAGAGCGGCTCGTTTTCGCTGCCTTCTCGCTCGGAGATAATGACCGTGCGCTCGGAGGCAACCTCCTCGGGGAGGAAGCGACTGTTCTGCATTCGATCCGCTTCGAGGCGGAGAGCGAGATCGATCTTATCGGCAGGCATCGTCTCAAAGTACGCTGTCCAATCCATATAGGTGAAGGCATTCCATGTGCCGCCCTCGCGCGAGATGGCTTTGTCGAGCAGATTGGCAGGGAATTGCTCCGTGCCTTTGAACTGCATATGTTCCACCCAGTGCGAGACGCCGGTGCGGCCCTGAATTTCATCGCGCGAGCCGACTCGATACCAAAGCCAGGACGAAATAATCGGCGCGGTGTGTACCTCTTTTAGAAGCACTTTTAGACCGTTGGAAAGGGTTGTTTGTGTAAGAGTATCCGTCATGGAATGACAGTTTCTACCGGTGTGGGCCGCAAAGCCGGGTCGACCAGGGTTGGGTCAGGGGCGCATACCTGCAACCCATTGACCGTTGCATCTGGTTGGATGAGGCAATACCAGGGTTTGACAACTTCCTGCAGACCGACAAACGGCTCGTGCAGCTCTGTTTGATTCAAAGGGATATCCACGGGGACATCCAGCACAGCGGGCACTTGCTGGTCCACGGGTACAACCAGGTTTTCTATGTTGATCGGCAAAACCACGCCTTGTGGTAATACGATCGTCGCGCGGGCGCCGGTAATGTTCAAACCGCCCGTCTGCACAGTGACCAGCGCCCCATCAATCGTCACGGGTTGGCTCAACGTCACGTTGGTAGGACCGCTGACATTCAGGCTAAACTGCACAGGGATATCTTTCTCCACATGAATATTCGTGCTGATATTTGCCTGATCCATTTTGACAAAGTTTGAATACAGTCCGCCGAGCAAGCCAGAGGCTTGTCCCATTCCATAGGATTGAAGTCCCTGAATGTTTCCCAGCGTTTGGTAAGCAAGCAACAGAGCAATGAGCAGGATCAGGTTCACCGTTAAGGAGAGGATGCTCGCGATCGTCCAAAACGCAGGCAGGAATCTGTAGCGCCGCTCTCGGGGTTCTGGCTCTACTGCGCTGGAAGATACAATAGATGAAGATGAGGGTGTGGAAACCGGCGTCCGATGACGATCCGCGCTGTTTCGAGGCGGGCGCCGATCTTGAG
>DATFHE010000212.1:0-3315 GCA_035248745.1 Anaerolineales bacterium
GGAGGCCCGGTGTTCCTGGGCGGTCCCAGCTCGAACCTGATTGTGGCTGGGAGGCCCGGTGTTCCTGGGCGGTCCCAGCTCGAACCTGATTGTGGCTGTGACCTCTTTCGGACTCAATGCACTGTGCCGTGGAACGGATTATGCCTACCGCGTCGACCAGGCGGATGTGCTTGCCTGGCTTGCAGAGCATATGTACACTCCGTAAGAATGATGTTTGATCGGTAAAGAAAACAGGCTGGCAATCGTATTGCCAGCCTGTTTATGTTTGAAAATACATCTCTAAACTCATACACAACTTCTACGCGGATCTATCTTTTCTTTTATATTGACAAAATAAACTACGGAATAATTCAAAACTTAAACATTCCACAACAGGAGACCTGCTATGACATTCTATCTACAAACCTATCCTTATCGCCGTATGGCGCGCCGTTGGGTGGAGAACCGCGATCGAACTCTCAGCATCAACGTCCACGAGGAAGATGACTCTTATGTCCTTTCTGCTCTCGTGCCGGGATTGCAAGCAGATGAGCTGAATATTCAAGTCCTTGAGGATGTCGTTCGGATCGAAGGTGAATATAAAGCAGACGAAAGCAGCTATCTCGTCCGTGAATTGCCTCAGGGCGCGTTTATCCGAACGCTGCGTCTGCCAATGCCTATCGATGCCGACCATGTCGAAGCAGATATCACCAACGGTGTCCTCACTCTGAAGCTTCCCAAAGCAGAATTCGCCCGGCCGAAGCAGATCAAGATCAAGTCTCAATAAGAAACGAGACCCTCTTAAGATAAAGACCGCACATGTGCGGTCTTGTTTTTTAACACAACCGCTACCTGCCCCTGTCCAACGTGTATAATCGTGGCTGTCATTCCTCTCTTTGGAGAAACTTGTGCGTCAAAGATTCATCATTCTCTTGGTTGTGATCCTGGCGGCGCTCAGCCTCACGGCTTGTGCGGGTGGGGAAGCGGCTGGAACATCCACTCCTGTGCCGACAGAGACAGCGATCGTTCCACCTACGCTCACGCCTACCACAGCCACCCCTCTTGCTATCCTGGTGCTTCCCGCTGACCTCGACCCGGATCTCTCAAACCTGTATCAGAAAACAGTGTATGACCTCACGCAGGCATCAGGATTTCGCTTCCAGGTCCGCAATACCCTTACCGCTGACGACATTATAGAACCTGGTCTGCAAGTGGTGATCTCGCTTCCGCCGGACCCTGGTATCGCCGCATTAGCTACTGCTGCCCCGCAGGTACAGTTCCTTGCCATTAACATTCCCGAAGTGGCAGCAGGTGGAAACATCAGCGTGCTTGGAAACAATGCCCAGACGGATGTAGCTGGCTTCCTGGCAGGGTACACCGCTGCCATGATTACGGACGACTACCGCATCGGCATGCTGATGCCCAAAGACAACCCGGATGCGCTGCGTGCTTTGAATGCCTTTGCCACCGGTATGAAATTTTATTGCGGAGCCTGCCGCCCGGTATTGCTTTACAACTGGACATATCCGCAATTTCTCGAGATTGGTCCAGAAGAGGACCCAGCCAACTATGATGCCTACGCCGATATTTTGCTCCTCCAATACAAAGTGCAAACCATCTATCTCTACCCGGATATTGCCACTACGGATCTTATGACATACATCGGCACGACAGGTGCCTACATGATAGGGACCAAGCCCCCAGAGCAACAGCCGGCAGGTTGGGTCATGACGATCCAGCCGGATATTGTCAAAGCGATTCAAAATGCCTGGCCGGGGTTGGCGAGCGGACAGGGAGGTATCACTGTCCAATCGCCCCTTGGCTTGAGTGATATTGATCCTACACTGTTGACTCCTGGCAAGCAGAGGCTCGTGGAACAAACGCTAAATGATCTACAGGCTGGGTTAATCAGCACTGGTCAATAAGAACTCAACATGCCTGCGCAATTGCGCAGGCATGTTGATTCGGAGGAGGAACGAAAGGAGAAGAAGATGAATAATTACAGGGTTACACCTAGCACCGCAGGAGCCCGCTCACTTCGTTGAGCGTGTCCCAGCCAGTTCATCGCTTTGACGACCAGCACTGCCGGATTGACGGGCTTGACCAGGCACTCATCCGCGCCTTCCTGGTTGGCTTCCACGATTTCGTCAACGGTGTTGGCGGTGATCAGCATCAGAATGGATCCCCGGCTGGTAGCGCGCAGACCGTTCAATAAAAAGGACCGGTCGGACTTGGATAAGTTCATATCAATTAACATCAACGAGGGACCAATCAGTCGCGCGCTTTGCAGGGCGTCTGAAACGTTTGCCTCAGATAATACAACACAATTCCTCTGACTAAAGAGGGTCTCCCAGATTGCCACGCTCTCGGGTTGATCAGAAACGATCAGCACAGTGTGAAGAGGAATGGTATCAACATCAGTTTTCCACGTAACCATGCCTGCCACCTTTCATTAAAGATTTGTACTCATCTACTTGACGGGAAATCGCATGGCGTGTTACACTACAAACGTTAAAATTTCCTAAGAGAGGAAGCGCACGGTTGATGATTTTGAGCATCATAGCAATCCCAGCGAAAGCATTCATCACGTCCAGTGGTGTTTTCGATTCGCGTAGTGCGCCTGCTCCTCGTTAATTTACACGCAGTGTAAGCTAATGACCGCCACGGTGCACTCGCCCGTGGCGGTTTTATTTTGGAACATGCCATGGGCAACGCCTGTGGCGTTTTATTTTTACAAAGAATTTTGGAGGCAGAATGTTAGATATTCAAACTCAGTTATTTGAAAGCGCGGACCTTCATTTGGGTCCGATTGACCATGAGAAAGACCCGGAGATCGAATCCAAATGGACTCACGACTCGGATTTCATGCGCCTGCTGGAGACGAACCCGGCGCGACCTCTGTCTGCCGCCATGGTCAAAAAGCAATATGAAAAGCTGGAAAAACAAATCGAGGAAGATAAAAACCTTTTTCACTTCATGATCCGCGCCAAAACGGATGATCGCCTGATCGGCAAATCTACCATCCAGTGGATAGAGTGGACGAACAGCAATGGCTGGATCCATTTGGGAATCGGCGCGCCAGAGGACCGGCGCAAAGGATATGGCACACAGGTGATGCAGATGCTGCTGCGGTTTGCTTTTGCGGAGCTGAACCTGTTCCGTGTTACTGCCCTGGTGCCGGAGTACAACGAAGGCGCGCTCGCGCTGCTGCACAAGTTCGGCTTTACCCGGGAAGTCTGCCGGCGCAGCGCATTGGAACGTGACAGGAGGCGCTGGGACTTGTACGTGTTTGGCTTGCTCAATGAAGAGTGGCGAAGCTTGTCCAGATCACAGGAG
>DATFHE010000213.1:0-2499 GCA_035248745.1 Anaerolineales bacterium
CCGTGGCGCAGGGACTCACCACACACCTTGCTGATATGTGTGAAGGCGACCTCAACCGTATCACGCCCAAGCTGATCGCCCAGACCGCCGAAGCAGGCGACGATATAGCAAAGGATATTTTTGAACAAGCCGGGTTCTACCTGGGCATCGCCGCAGCGAATGTTTGCGTGGCGGTCGGTCCGCGTCGAATTATCATCGCTGGTGGGGTGGCGCAGGCGGGCGACCTTCTGCTTAAGCCAATCCGCCGCACCTTGCGTGAGCGTGTCACCGTCATGCCGGTGGAGCAAGTGGAGGTCGTGCAATCCCAGTTGAAGGATCAGGCAGGCGTGATTGGTGTGGCGTGCTGGGCGGCGAAGGTATTAGGCTCGTCACAGGAAGATCGCGGTGAATAAACTCCATTCCACCTCTCGAGAAGAAGCATTACAATTCAATCGTATTGGACTTGATATTATCAAAAGCTCCTATATGAAAAAGCCTCAAACTTTATTACGAGCAGCATGTGACCTTGTAAAAGACAACCGTGCACAGGGGTTCGCGGCATTGAACGATCTCTTTCGAGCCGGGACCATGCCAGACTCAGCTCTCCAGGGTCGCTATGCGGGTGAACTGGTCGTGCTTGATCTCGCACCGGGGCTGACACCGTTTTTTCAATGGATTACAAACAGGTGGTTGCCATGGCTCGGCAAAACCTTTGACTCCTCGAACCAGCGAGGAGATAACATCTTTACAAAAGATTCATATCTCCTGGCGCGACTTTTCAATCCTCTGTATCGCGGCTTTATCAACGATACACCTGGAACCTATCGAGCCTTTGCCTTCCGCACCTACCACGCACCCGGCTTGTTTGATCGGGATCGGGCCGTATTAAAGATCGACTATAACCTGAAGGAAAATCCGTCACTCACCGTGCGGCGGGTTCTGGATGAACTGGTGCAGTTGGATGACACTCTTTACTTAGGGAAGGCGCATGTACGCTGGTGGTGGCAACCGGAGGGCCGTTGGCAAACGGTTGCTTTCTTTACCCTGGTGCAACAGAAACCCTAGTTTTCCAGAGCAAACTTTCTAAGAAAAAGAAGGCGGGGAATACAATCTTTCCATCCTCAAGACATGGTAAGATTCTCACCATACATTTTTTGCGCGCTGTATTATTTGATGTAGGATTACACCTCCCTGGGCAGGTATGATCATTGACCTTCAGCAAGTCATCAATAGCTCGCTTAGCCTCCGCGTTGTTTCTTCGCTGGCAAGGCGCCTGCCACCGTGGCTGGGGTACCGTATTGCAGATGGGTTTGCAACACGAATCGCACAGCGGCGTGACTCAACGTTGGTCCGCGCGATCCGCCTCAATCAATGGATGGCAAGCCGGGAAGCCTTGCAGGGAGAGGCATTGGATCAGGCAGTTCGCGATACCCTGCGCTACTCCGCCCATTCCCTCTTTGATCTCTATCATTACAACCATAACCTCGACGCGACCAGGCGGCTGATTGTTTTTGATTCCTCTTTTGAGTCCATTGCGCGGCGTGCTGAATTTGACCGGCGTGGAGTTGTGATTGCCGGATTACACCTGAGCAGCTTCGACCTGGTTCTTCAATGGCTGTGTAAGAATGGGCTGAAACCCTTGGTACTGACGATTCCCAATCCCAGGGGTGGGCGGCAGGTGGAATACGAGATGCGCAAACGGACGGGCATGAATCTGGTTCCGGCTTCTGTGGGTGCCTTCAAGCAGGCGCTGAAGCATCTTCAGCGCGGCGGCATGGTGTTGACGGGTATCGACCGCCCCATCGACAAGCCGCAAGTTTGTCCGCGTTTCTTCGGACGCCCGGCTGCTCTTCCCATTCATCACATCTTCCTCGCGAGCAAAGCCTGCGTTCCCGTTGTTATCACCGCCACATACGCCCAGCCGGATGGGAAATATCATGTGTATGCGTCAGACCCGATCGAAATGGAGTCCTGTCCGGATGCCGCGGAATGCACACTCCGGAATGCAGAAAAAGTCCTCGCTGTGGCGGAGACGTTTATTCAAAGGTCTCCACAGCAATGGTCGGTGCCGCTGCCGGTTTGGCCCGACGCCATGGATCAGGTTCCAAATTAATCTTTAGCTTCGATGATGGATGTTCAGGAGAATGGCATGAGTGGGATTCGTAACCACCGGAGGGTGAATGACATCTTATTGGGTCCGCTGGAACGCCCGACTCTGAAATGGCTGGCAGCGCACATGCCAGCCTGGGTCACGCCCGATATCTGTACAATTGTTGGAGTACTGGGGTCGCTCGGGGTTACTGCCAGTTATATTCTGACTACGTACGACCGGAACTTCCTCTGGCTGGCATCGCTGGGATTTGTGGTCAACTGGCTGGGCGACAGCCTGGATGGGACTCTGGCACGCTACCGGCGGATCGAGCGCCCCATCTACGGTTTTTTTGTAGACCATACGATCGATGCATGTAGTGTGTCTGTCATTATGTTGGGGTTAGGCCTGACTCCCTACGTGAGCTTTAA
>DATFHE010000214.1:0-4001 GCA_035248745.1 Anaerolineales bacterium
CGGGCTGGGATACGAGGCGGCGGCTGAGAACCTTGCCCTCCAAGTGGCCTCCGCCAATCAGGCAGATGTCACCATCCTGCATGTCATTCCGCCCAACGAACCGGATTACCCCACAACTCGCGGGTTGCGTGGGCAAACAAGAGACTTAACGAAAATGGATACCCTACCGGGACGCAGCTTACGACGAGCCCTAGAGCTGGCGCAACAAACGGGGCTCAACGCGCGAGCGGTTGCGCGGCAGGGGATTGTGGTGGAAGAAATCCTGACCGAACTCCGGGACGGGAATTATGACATGGTCTGCATGGGGTCATCGTATAGCACGAGCACGCTGCGGCAATATTATGCTCCGCATGTGACTGCAGAGGTTGCAGAAGCAGCGCCCTGCCCGGTGTTAACTGCGCGTTATCGGCCGAGATAACCCGCTACAGCCCCGGCGTATATTTATTTTCCCACTCTGAAATTGCGGTGCGGATGGCGGCTTTGATCTCCGGATCGGGAACATCGTCAATACCGTTATAGCGCGTCAGCCCTACGAACACAGCCACGCCGCCCTCCGGAGACTGCGCAAGAAAGATACCGCGGCCTTCCAGGGGTGTGCCCGCCAGGCGGCTTTGTAGAACCGAGTCGATTTGCCCGACGATGCTGTTGGCAGGCGCTACGGGCCGGTCTTCTTTTGCAATAGTCCCAGCTCGTGCTACGGGAGGCTGCGCAGGTTGCTGTAGAGGAGGGGATGCAGGTTTTGGAGGTACGGGCTTGTTTTCAGGCAGCGGACCGCCAAGAGCATTGAGACGGTCCTCGACGGTTGCTGGCGGTGTGGAGGGAGCCGGTGCTGCTGGCCTGGGGGGAAGTGATTGAGCTGGGGGCGCGGCGCGTCCTTCCAGCCAGGGACGCATAATATTCAACATATCGATCAGCCGTTTGCGTTGGTCTGAATTTAAAGAAATTGGATTCACGCGGTTGCCGTCCAGGTCCAGGACGAATGATCCATTTTCATTCTTGATCCGCATCAGACCGGGGTCATCCACCGTAATGGTCTCGGTCTTAACGGCGGGTGGAAGAGACGGCTGTTCCTTACTTTCTTGTTCCTCTTCAGCTTTTCGCCTTTTATATCCCTGCCCGCGCCCTTCGAACAGGCCGAAGAGATAAACGAACACCAGTCCGGCGATCCAGCCAACAATTGACCAATTAAATTCCATAGCTCACCTTAACTCATCTTCTGGCACGTGGGGCACAAATGTGTACTGCGCTGACCCACAAGGATCCGTTCGATGCTCGTCCCGCAAACAGGACAAGGTTTTCCGGCGCGGTCATAGACTCGAAAATGGTATTGGTACTCGCCACCGCGATACACCCAATCGAAGGAAGCACCATTGCGGCGAATGCCTTCCTTCAAAACCTGGTAAATTGCTCCATGAAGCGCTTCTGCCTGTTGCTCTGTGACCGAATCAGAGGCAATCAATGGATGCAGCTTTGCAAGATGCAGAGACTCATCTGCATAGATATTACCGATCCCGGCGAGAAACGTTTGGTCGAGCAGTAGGGGTTTGAGCAGACGATGTCTGCCGTGGAGGGCTGTATGAAGCCAGAGCGGTGTAAACGACCGGCTCAAAGGTTCGGGACCGAGCTTGCCAAGCACGTCTTCTGCGTTGGCAGTCAACCAGACGCGCCCAAATTTACGCGTATCGTTGAAAATGAGATGACTCAAATCACCCTCCGCAGAGAGCAGACTCAGGATCAACCGGTCATGCTTTTCGGGTTTAATTTTACCCTCTTTGACTAAGAGGTCACCACTCATACGGAGGTGAATGAGGAGGCTGAAATCAGACAAACGGAGGATGAAATATTTGGCACGGCGCATAACATCCTCGATGAGCTGCCCTTTGACCAACTCTCGAAATTTTCTTGGAGATGGAAATGCAAGCGTGCGATGCCAGCGCAGTTGCGCGCCCTGGATCGTTTTTCCGATCAATTGGGGTTTGAGCTTGCGTACAATCGTTTCGACTTCAGGGAGTTCGGGCATATCTTTGTTTGTAAGGTTTGAGATGTCTTACGTCAGGTTATAGAGTCAGGTGGGTGCCTTATATCTGATACCTGAACCCTGACGCTCAATCTTATTCGTTGAACATCTCTCCGACGCTGCGGCCCTCGTGGGCGCGACGGATCACTTCTCCCAGTAATGAGGCAATCGATAAGACTGTGATTCGTCCCTCCAGTGGCTGCATTTTTGCATGAGGAATGGGAACTGTGTCGGTAGTGATAATGTGTTTAATGGGCAGGTCTGCCAGCCGCTGTGCTGCGCTTTTGGAAAAGATCGGATGGATGAACGCAAGATAAATATCGCGCGCGCCGTGTTTCTTGACCACATCCACCGCCTGCGCGATCGAGCCGCCGGTGTCCACCTCATCATCTACAATGATCACATCGTGGCCGTGTACATCTCCAATGAGAGTCAGAGCTTCGGCGTGAGAGTCGTTGCTGGCGCGCCGTTTTTCAATAAATGCAATCGGCACGTCCAGGTCGAGGGCATAGTTGCGTCCCTTCTTGGCAAACCCGAGATCGGTGGCAACGACTACAGGTTCTTTCATGTCACGCTGAAGGAAATCCTTAATATGTTTGGTGATCATGTGGGAAGCCGTCAATACATCGCCGGGAATGGAGAAGAAGCCCTGGATCTGTCCGGCGTGCGGGTCAAAGGTCATGTAACGGTCTGCTCCCGCCCTCTCAATCATATCCGCCACGAGACGGGCGGTGATCGGAACGCGTGGCTGGTCCTTTTTATCCGAACGACCATAACAAAGATAGGGAACAACTGCTGTGATACGTGCAGCCGAGTCCAGCCGTACGGTCTGGATCATGATCAACAGCTCCATCAAATTGTAGTGGACGGGTGAGGATGTGGTCTGTATGACATAAACATCCTGCCCGCGCGCACTGTTATTTAGTTTAACAAATATATTCTCATTCGGGAATTGGATGATTTCACGAGGGCTGAGTCGTTGGGTAAGATATTCAGCAATCTTCTGTGCGAGGTCGGGGGAGCCTGAACCTGCATATAACTTGATATCCCCGTACATCTTAATTACGTGTGTATGTTCCGACATCCTTAACCTTTTCTACAGGACATGCTTATTTTGGATTTCCGTCCACCAGGAACTTAACGGCTTCTTGGGGCGAGATGTTCCTGTTGAATATTTTTTCAATGAGCTCTCCATACTTTTCTTGCGGGATACGTTCCAGAAACTGCGCCATCAACGCTTCCCGCAGTAAAAGCTCCATCTCGGACTGCAACCGGGCGTGGTCTCGAGCTGTCCGGTCCCCGGTTTGATCCAGGTGAGTTGCGTGTCTTGTGATGGCTTCGACCAGTTCATTAAAACCTTTACCTTCTGTGGCAACGGTCTTGACGATGGGAGGTATCCATAAGGCAGGATCTGCCGTTGCTGTATTCACAGCCATCGTCTTTCCGTGATGGCGAAATACGCGCGGGGCAGGGTGAGCCAGCTTGAGATTGGAGCGAAGCGCTCGTTCCGTATTCTCCACACCGGGGCGGTCCGCTTTGTTAATGACGAGCACATCCGCAATTTCCAGGATGCCAGCCTTGATCGCCTGGATCTCATCGCCCAGTCCCGGCGCTTCCACCACGACCGTCGTATGTGCCAGCCGCGCCACATCCACTTCGCTTTGTCCCGCGCCGACTGTTTCGATAATAATGATCTCATACCCCGCGGCATCGAAGACTTGCACCATCGATGCAGTTTTTTGGGCGATACCACCCAGGGAACCGCGCGAAGCCATCGAACGGATGAACACCCCATCATCGCCGGAAAGATCTCTCATGCGAACGCGATCGCCAAGCACCGCGCCCCCCGTAAACGGACTTGAAGGATCGACAGCAATAATCGCGATTTTTTTATCAGCCGTCCTGCGATATTGCACAGCCAGCTGATTGACGAGGGAAGACTTGCCTGTGCCCGGCGCGCCAGTGATACCTATCAGGTATGCCT
>DATFHE010000215.1:0-6848 GCA_035248745.1 Anaerolineales bacterium
GCCAGATCTCACTAAGCATGATTTCCAGACCAATGTTGAGCACGAGGATGTATGCTGCTTGTTTGAGGATCGGCTCGCGGGTCACGGCATAGCTGAAGACACCCGCTGCAAATCGCATCGTGAGGATACCGATTCCAACACCCAGCATGACCACCCAAATCTTATCGGAGAGGGCGACTGCCGCGACGACGTTGTCAATGCTGAAGACTAAATCCATCAATTCCACGGTCAACACGGTTGGCCAAAAGGATTGCACCTTAACGGACTGGAGATGCTCATTCCCCTCATCGCCGGGCATTTCCTTGAGATTATCCAGCCCCAGGTGAATGAGATAGGCAGCACCCAGCAGCTTGATCCATGCATTGTGGATGAGGAAACTGGTCAGGAATAACATCATTCCGCGGCCAACGTAGGCGCCTAAAAGCCCCACGCGTAACGCCGCCATCCGCTGGTTGCCCAGGAAGGGATATAACCACTCGCCTACACCTTCCAGCGCTTTGGGCCAAACAACGCGCTGATCATCCGGCAACGGAGAAACCAGCGCGCCGATCACCGCCGCATTATCAATCGAAAGAATTCCTTCCAAAAAGATCAACTGTAAAACAATAATAACGACCGGCCAAATTTCATTCATACCTGCTCCCATGCCTATTGTATAGCAAAAATAAACCGTCACACCTTCATGTGACGGTCAGGTTACTGCTTCATGGATAGACTGAGTCTACGCCTGCCTTGGGAGTCTGTCAATGTGACTCAAATCCTTATTTGCCAGGCTCAATGTGCGTGCCGGAGGGAAGCTCGGTGTTCTTGGCGATGACCACAATCCCATCCCGCACGAAGTACAGGTCATGATCGATGTCTTTGTCAGCCGGGAAGGGTTTGATCACAACATTATCGCCAATCCGCACATTCTTGTCGAGAATCGCGCATTCGATATGACAGTTTTTACCAATGCCAATGGGAAGGTTGCCGCGTGGTTTTTCTACATTATAGTAGTCCGCACCCATCAGGATACTGTCCCGGATCACGGTCCCCTCGGCGATCTGGCTGCGGATGCCCACGATGGAATGGGTGACCTCCGCCTTGCGAATGCGGCATCCTTCTGCGATCAGCACATCTTTCAGCTTGCTGTTTTCCACCGTGGAACCCGGCAAAAAGCGGGCGTGGGTGTAAATAGGAGATCTGGCGTCATAAAAATTGAAGGGCGGGCTGGCGCTGGTGAGCTGCAGGTTGGTTTCGTAAAACGAGCGGATGGTTCCGATATCTTCCCAGTACCCGTCAAAGTCAAACCCATGCACAAGATGAGAATGGATCGCTTCCGGGATGATCTCACCCCCGAAATCGTCATGCCGCACATGCTGCATGAGCAGGTCGGTCAACACTTTGGTCTTGAACATGTAAATGCCCATGGATCCCAGTAAGGGACGCGCCGGGTCGTCGCGGCTCACAAACCGATCCTGTATTGCCGGGTCCTTTGGCTTTTCCACGAACGCCGAAATTCGCCCATCCGCTTCGCGCTTCAAAATCCCCAGACGGGAGGCTTCGCTCCTGGGGACGGGTTGGACAGCCACCGTAATGTCGGCTTGTTTTTCCCAGTGATACTCTGCCATCAGCGAATAATCCATGCGATAAAGATGGTCTCCTGCGAGGATCAGCACATATTCAGCACCCGTCGACTGGATCTCAAACAACTGCTTGCGGACGGCGTCTGCTGTCCCCTGGTACCAGTCTACACTTTGAGGAGTCTGCTCCGCCGCCCAGATCTGCACCCAGCCGTTGTGGAACACGTCGAAATTATAGGCTTGTGATACGTGCCGATGTAACGAAACCGAGTTGAACTGCGTCAGGATCGCCACCCGGATGATGCCGGAATTGATGCAGTTGCTGATGGGAATATCAATGAGACGATACTTTCCCGCGATTGGCACGGCAGGCTTCGACCGCGTCTTGGTTAACGGATGCAGACGCGTTCCCTTCCCTCCTCCCATAATCACGCCCAGGACATTGTTCATGGATGGCATGGCAGTTCTCCGCTGGTGGAATGTAGCATCACACTGTGCGTTCGAATATAACGCTATTATCTCTTAATTCTTAAGATTTGGTGCAGCTTTCCCCACAGAAATACAAACGGATATGCCAGAACAATGAGAAAATCAATCAACGCGAAAATTAGGTTCAGCCTCATGCAACACCTTTAATTAGAATAGACCACAGATCCATTAAATAGTTTCAGTAGATATCTTTATGAAAACACAGATAACATCCGGGTTTTGATACCTGATCAGATTATACGAACCGCATAAATTTCTTGGCGGATTGTTGATCTCATCAAAGACAACACTTACGTTCTGCGGAAGATTTGCAAGTGCATGCTGCTTTTGTCATCGTGAACATGCAAATCGGGAGACTCGTTGTACCCATAACAAAACACCCTCCCGTAGGGGAGGATGTTTTCGCTATAGTACCTGTGGAGTATAATGCGAGCGACCGCAAGTGCCGAAGGAGGGAATCGAACCCTCATTCCCGGAGGGAACACGATTTTGAGTCGTGCGCGTCTGCCTATTCCGCCACTTCGGCGATTGGGGTGACTTTCCCCTGGCGCCCCAAAGTATACCACAAGCATTTCGCAGGGCAGGTTGATCGTGTAGCACCCTGACAAGGGTAACCCGCCCGACAAAGGATAAGATGAAACTCGGAATCATTGGACTGCCCCAATCTGGCAAAACGACCATTTTCAACGCCCTCACGCGCGGTAATGCCCCGACTACTGCATCCGCCGGGCGCTTCGAAGTCCATACCGCGGTCGTGGATGTCCCCGATCTGCGTGTGGACAAGCTCTCGGCAATGTTCAAGCCGAAAAAGACGATTTATGCCAGAGTGACCTATGCGGATATCGCCGGGCTGGAAAGCGGCACGGCAAAAAGCGGTATCTCTGGCCAGCTGCTGAACCAGCTCACCCAGATGGACGGCTTTATCCTGGTGGCGCGTGGCTTCGAAGATGATAGTGTCCTGCACACAATGGGGAGCATCGATCCTGCTCGGGATGCCGATATCATGCTCAGTGAATTGTTGTTGAATGACCTGATTGCCGTGGAACGCAAACTCGAACGTCTGACCGAGGAACGCAAAAAAGGCGGCACTGATAAGGTCGACAACGAACGCCAGACCGCTCTCTTCCAACGCCTGCGCGAGGCGCTCTCCGACAATATCCCACTGCGGAAGGTGGAAGTCTCCACAGAAGAGGGTAAAATCCTTGCCAGTTTTGGGCTGCTCACCCGCAAACCGGTGCTGATCGTGTTCAACATGGGCGAGGGGCAGACCGCGCCCGTCTGGGAGTTCGAGACCCCATCGGTGGCGTTGCAGGGCAAGCTAGAAATGGAAATTGCCCAGCTCCCACCAGACGACGCCGCGATCTTCATGCAGGAATATGGTATTGAAGAGCTCAGCCTCAACAAGATGATCTGGTTGTCGTATGATCTCCTTCAGGTGCAAACGTTTTTCACGGTGGGAGAGGACGAAGTCCGCGCCTGGGAGACCAAGCGCGGCGCGACTGCCCAGGAATCCGCCGGCGAGATCCACACCGATTTGCAGCGTGGGTTTGTCCGGGCGGAGGTGGTGGCGTACGACGACCTCATCAGCCTCGGCGGGATGACCGAAGCGAAGTCTAAGGGCAAGCTGCGACTCGAGGGAAAGGAATACATCGTCAAGGATGGCGATATCGTCCACATCCGGTCGAGTCTGTAAAAATACACCCGGAAATACATCTTTTGAAGGTGCGAAGACATTTGACTCTGTGGTAAAAAATATCCTAAGGAGACTTTGAAGTATGGCGTATTCGATCAACACCTACACAGTTAAGAAATGGAACCTCGGCGATCTTTTCTCTGGGTTCGACAGTCCGGAATTGGAAAGCGCGTTCGACAATGTAGAGGAACAGGTTGCCTCCTTCGAAGGCGTCCGCAACAAGCTCAACCCGGCTATTGATGCCGAGACCTTCCTCGATGTGGTACGCGCTTCGGAAGAGTCCACGCGCATTGTCAACCGAATCTATGCCTTTGCAGGGCTCTCCTTTGCGGAGGATACACAGAATCAAAATGCCCAAAGCCTGATGGGACGCGTCCAGCAGTTTGTGGCGGAGATGCAGAACCGCACCCTGTTCTTTAATCTGTGGTGGAAAGACCTGGATGATGCAAATGCACAAAGGCTGATGGATGCCTCCGGTGATTACCGCTATTACCTGGAAGAGATCCGCCATTTCAAACCCCATACGTTGAGCGAGGCCGAAGAAAAGGTCATTAACCTCAAGGATGTGACCGGACCCAGCGCGCTGATCAATCTATACGATGCGATCACGAACCGCTATGTCTTCAAGCTGGAAGTGGACGGTGAAGTCAAAGAGCTGACCCGCGCCCAGTTGCAACAGTTTTATCAAGGATCCGATCCAGATCTGCGCGCGAAGGCCTACCAGGAACTCTATCGCGTCTTTGGCGAGGACGGTCCTGTCCTTGGCCAGATGTACCAGACTCGCGCCCGCGACTGGCACAACGAAAATATCACCCTGCGTAAGTTCAACAGCCCAATCGCGGTTCGTAATCTGGCGAATGATATCCCTGATGAGGCTGTGGACGTACTGATGGACGTAACAAAGAAGAATGCAAAGATCTTCCAGCGTTACTTCAAGATGAAAGCCAAAGCTGTCGGCATCCCTTCGGGGAAGCTTCGCCGCTATGATATTTATGCACCTGTGGCAAAATCAGATAAAGCCTTCGAATTCAATGATGCCGCGCAGATGGTGCTGGAATCGTTTAGTGCCTTCGAGCCGCGCGTTGGTGAGTTAGCGCAGCGCGTATTCGATCAGGATCGCCTTGATAGCGAAGTCCGCAAGGGCAAGCAGGGCGGTGCGTTCTGTGCCTCGATCAACGCGGAAGATACTCCCTACGTACTGATGAACTACACGGGTCGTGCCCGCGACGTGGCCACCCTGGCACACGAGCTGGGGCACGCCATCCATGCCATGCTGGCATCCGATCATAGCACCTTCACCTTCCACTCGTCCCTGCCGCTGGCGGAGACCGCTTCTACGTTCGGCGAGATGATGCTCACCGAAAAGCTGCTCTCCGAAGAGACCGATGAGGACGTGCGGCGCGATATCCTCTTCAAGCAAATGGACGATGCCTTTGCCACGATCCTGCGCCAGATCTACTTTGCGATGTTCGAGCGTGAGGCGCACGAGATGATCCAGAAGAACGCCTCCACCGATGAGCTCTCGGCGGCGTACATGAAAAATTTGGAAGAACAATTTGGCGATTCGGTGGAGCTGAGCGAAGAGTTCAAATGGGAATGGGTCTCGATCCCACACATCTATCACACACCGTTCTACGTGTACGCCTATGCGTTCGGTCAACTACTGGTGTTCTCGCTCTACCAGCAATATAAAGCGGAAGGCGAATCCTTCAAGCCCAAGTATCTCAAGATCCTCTCGGCGGGCGGTTCCGAAGCACCGGAGAAGATTTTGTCGGAGGCAGGTATCGACATCCGTTCGGCGAAATTCTGGCAGGGCGGGTTTGATGTGTTGAGTAGAATGGTGGATGAACTAGAGAAGTTGTAAGAAGCAGACAGGTAGATAGGGAAACAGGTAAACAAGAATATAACTTGTTTACCTGTTTTTATTTGAGCGTATGAACTTTCTGGCGGGTTATAGAGTCAACTTTTTGCTATCGTAGAGAATGTGATGTATGGGGACGGATATCAGAACTTCATCACACTATCGAGTCCACGGTGAACTCCTGCTAAGTTGCCTACTTCCCGAATGGCTAGGAGAGCTCCCTCTACATAGGGTTCAGCGCTGGAGCCGGACTCGTGACGCAAAATCAGCTTCTGACCAGGCATCCCGAAAATAGCGTCTATAGAAATCATGTACCCGGGCAGGCGGACGGAATGAACCTGTGTCCCCTGCAACCGCGCACCGCGGCTCTCTTTCGGTCCATCGATCTGGTCTAACGGCACCTCCAGCTTTGATTCCTGGATCTTGGAAAGACGATTCGCCAGCTCACGTGCGGTCCCACTCGGGACATCTTTCTTATCTGCATGGGCATAATCGATCACCTCCCAATGATGGATATAGTTTGCCGCCATCTCTGCAAATTTCTGGAGGAGAACTACGGTCAGCGCAAAATTTCCCACGGCCAGAACGCCGCGCTTCACCGATTTTGCAGTCCGATCCATCTCGTCATAGTCCTCCTGTCTCAACCCGGATGTCCCTATCACAACATGTGCGCCGCTTTTTAACGCGGACAGCACGTGAGATTTTGCTGCGTCTGGTTTTGTATATTCCACCAATACGTCTGGGTGTGTTTGGAGCGCCTCTTCCACTGTTCCAAAAATGGGTGTCGCGAGTCCTTGTATCCCCAGTATTTCACCCAAAGACTTGCCAGCACGACTTCGAGAAACAGCGGCGACAAGTTCCAGATCCGCAGCGCTATGTATTCCCCGGGATAGCTCGGATCCTGCCCACCCAGTCGCCCCGGCTACACATACTCTTATTTTGTTCATATTTTTGAATCCTAACTGCTGGTTTCCTGGCTATCGATCTGCAAATAAAGTTAGCAGATCCTGGTGCAAACCCTTTGTCGTTCTTTCGAATTCGATCCGCGTCCGTTTAAGAGCGGTTTGAAAGGCATACTTGAAGTTGAAACCGCGCTCAGGGGAGTCCAGGTTCATCCAGCCGTGGGCATCCCGCGGCAGGATGGACATGAAGAATGGTTTGAATAGGGGGATAAAGGTTAAAACTTCACGCAAATAAACTTTGCCGGAGCGCAACAACGGACTATAGAGCAAGTCCGGATGCA